>CAMLRE010000356.1 GCA_946482355.1 uncultured Bdellovibrio sp. | reverse complement strand
ACGGGCACTGTGCAAAAAGCTTACGGTGTGTATGTTGATAATACGTCAAGTGGTCCGGTCACAACGGGTTATGGTGTTTATATTCGTGAATCAGCCGGAACTAACAGTTATGGTCTTTACCAGTTTGATCCGACAGAGCAGAACTTCTTTGCAGGCAGTGTAGGTATTGGTGTTAGCGCGCCAACAGCAGCACTTGAAGTTAGATCTAAAGTTTTAGTTTCTAATGCAACAAATGGTTCAAACGCAAATATGGCCGCCTTAAATTCTACAGCTTCAGATGGTGCGTATTTACATTTACGCCGTGATGCTGCAAACGAATGGTATTTTCAGGCTGATCCTACTGCGAACAACGCTCTTCATCTTCGTCACGGTAACTTAGCAAGTACTCCGGATGTGACATTTACCCAAGCGGGTTTCATGGGGCTTGGAACAAGTGCGCCGGCGACCAAGCTTAATATCGGTGGATTAGGTGCCGGTAATGCCACGGCACTGCGTATCGATTCGCAAGATACTTACTACCGCGATATTTTTATGAGTGAGTTTAACACCACATCTTACGGCGGTATTTTACGTTACCATTCAGGTTTAGATTTACTGCAATTAATTACGATGGAGGCCGGTGTTGAAAAGTACGGCGTGGCCGTTGCGCGAGCGACAGGTTTTGTCGGTATTGGAATGAACTCGGCCGCAGCTTACCGCTTAGATGTTAACGGTGACATTCACATCACAGGTACACCATACCGTGATGGGGGTGATATCGCCTGGACAGTGCCATCAGATGCGCGTTTAAAAGATGTAAAACGTAATTACAACCGCGGTTTAAAAGAAATTTTAAATATCGGCACAATTATTTATTCGTATAAAAAAGGTAATATTAAAAACATTGATCCTGAAAAAGAATTTACCGGAGTGCTAGCGCAAAACGTACAAGAAAATATTCCTGAAGCTGTTAAAGAAGACAAAGACGGCTTTTTATCTTTAAATACAACACCGATTTTCTGGGCGATGATTAATGCCATTAAAGATCTTTATCATGAAATCACTGGCGTTCAGCGTGAGATTGCCTCTTTAAAAGAAGACAATAAAGCTAAAGATCAAGAAATTAAAGAATTAAAAGAGCGCTTAGATCGCATTGAAAAATCACTTCAGGCCAAACCTAAGAAATAATTACTCACACTCGGTAAAGTTAATGAGATCTTTGTTAGCTGGATCTTTCCAGAACATCGTACGTTTATGGTTGTTTACATCGTAGCTATAAAAAACTTGCTTTGTGAAAAGAGCTGCCACTTGTGGTGCTAAAGCGACAGAAAGAATATTGTTAGAATTAATCGCCCAGACAAACGATTCTGTTTCTTGATTTGAAGTTTGTGTCGACGTCACTTTAAAATTTTTATCAAAAGCCCAAATATATTCTGTGGCACCTGTAGCTGTATTTAATTGGCACCATTTGTTGGCCGTTAAAAGATTTACGGCTTCTTCGCTAACTTGATCATCTGTTTTTGGGCGGCCAACGCCATTGCCGTTACCTTGAGGGGCGCATGAAAATAAAAAAGTCATCAAAGTTAAAACTACAAATGAAAAAATACTTTTAAGCACAATAGACCTCGTTATCTTAAAGATCTTGGCTTAATGAGGCTTAGCGTTGCAATCATTTTTTCTTTCGTAGAGCAAAAAGTGCTCGCGGGATTTCTTTAATGAGGTCTGAAGCCATTAACGAAAGATAATCTTTATCTTTAACCCAACGATCGGCCATTGAGCCATGAACCCCGCAAGCAAGAATTGTGGCCTCGACAGGATTTAGCCTCTGTGAAAGAAAACCTACAATCATTCCCGTAAGCACATCGCCGGTTCCGGCTTTAGCTAAAGCTTTATTGCCTGTTTGAATTTCATAGATCATTGATTTCGTGGCAACCAAGGTGTGATGGCCCTTTAAGACGATAATACCACCAAATTTTTCTTGGGCTTTTTGTGCAGCTTTAAAGCGGTCTTTTCTGATGTCATCTGATGAAATATCTAGAAGCCGTGCTAACTCGCCTTCGTGAGGTGTCATAATCCAGTTCGGTTTTAATTTTTGAATTAACTCTAAAGCGCCAGCATCAACAACAAGGGGGCGGGTAAATTCTTTTTCTAAACGATGAAAAAGTTTTTTAATCATCGGTGTAAGAGTTAATCCAGGGCCAATCGCTAAAGCCGTATAAGAATCAAGATTCATTTTTTCAGAAATTTCACTTGAGAGAAAGTCAGGGTGTTTTGTTAAATCCAGAGTTGTTGATGGTAAATAAACATAACCGGCTCCAACCCGAGACGCTGCCTGGGCTGAAAGGTAACAAGCTCCCCACATGCCTTGAGAACCCGCAATGACCAGGCATTTTCCGCCATGGGTTTTATTTGCGTCATCGCTGCGTTTTGGTAGAAACTTTCGCAGATCTTTTTTGGTGATTTGATAAATTGAAGACATCGCCATTTTACTGGTGCATTATAGATGCCATGCAGATGAAGAAGCCTGATCAGCAAACCTGGGGAATAATTGGTCTTGGTTGGCTAGGTAAACAACTCGCTCAGTTTTTACAAAGCCAAGGTGTTTTGTGCTGGGGAACAACAACAAAAGATTTTAACTTTGAGTTTGATCCATTTCCCGAGCAATTTTGTGATGTGTTGGTGTTAAATACACCTCCGCTTGTAACCTTAACGCCAAGCCATTTTGTCGAAAAAATTCCATCAGCATTTAACGGTAGAATTATTTTTATCAGTTCAACTTCAGTTTATGGTGATCTTTACGGTGAAATAACTGAGGATTCTATTCCTCTGCCAAATTCAGTCAGTGCGAGATGGTTATTTGAAGTTGAAAACCTGTTGGCTAATAAATTCTCAAGCCGCGTAGTTATTATAAGATCTGCTGGGTTAATTGGGTCAGATCGCCATCCGGTATTTCGCTTATCGCAAAATAAAAAAGAGATTGAGGGTAGTGCGCTTATTAATTTAATCGATAGTGCTGATTTAGTACGAATCATTTTTTTAGTTTCGCAGCTGGAATTTTTACCGCTTAAGCTAAATGCGGTGGCTCCTTACCATCCAACAAAACAAGAATATTATGGTTTTTTAGCTGAAAAACTTGGCCTTGCGCCACTGCTTTTTTCAAGCGACCATGCGGCAGCAAAAATCATTCACTCTAAAATTTTATCAAATTTTTATTCTGAGTGGATAAATTTGCGTTTAGAAAGGTTAGATAAACATGCCTGAACTGCCAGAAGTAGAAATCGTCGTTCGTAATTTAAATGACATCGTGACCGGTAAAAAGCT
>CAMLRE010000355.1 GCA_946482355.1 uncultured Bdellovibrio sp. | reverse complement strand
TCGATTTCGCTTTGCGCTTTCAGAGAGTTTTGTTTACTAAACTGTTCTGAAATCCAACGTAAACGTTCGATGAAATTGGGGCTAATCACTTTTTTAAGTTCAGCCATCGGAAGTTCAATTTTTTTAATTAAAACATTCAACGCTTCAACGGCGTCTAGCAACAACGCCACAGTCACATCATAAAGTTTAGAGTTATCCTGAATTTCGGCGGCTTTATACGCTACGACTTTACAAAGAGATGTATAATCCGTGACTAAATTCAAACCATGGTCTGGCTCTGCCATCATCGCAATGCTCGCCGAAGCTCCCATGATGCGGTCAATCTTATTAGCGAAGACTTTTAAACTTTCTTTCTGCGAAAAGTCACCTTCCATCTCTTCTAAAAGCTCAATGCTTTCCGTGATGATGGTATTGGACTCTTCGAAAAAATCATTCAAAATATCTGCATCTAGTGACATACTTAGAAAAGTCTACCAAAAGAGAAAAGAATGGCAAAGGATTACGTATCAATCAGAGTTAGTACCCTCCGCGGCGATCAAAAAATCGACTTTGATGCTTACCTTAAAATTGATGAAAAATGGATTTTATACCTCCGCCAGGGTGACTCTTTTGAAGGTACCCGCCTGGAACGTCTTAAAACCAAAAAGTTAAAAAAGATGTACATCTCAACTGAAGATGAAGGCCGTTACCGCGATTACATGCAAAAAAATATCGAAATGGCTTATGACGATAAATCAGGAAAAGACATCAAAACCCGCTCTGAAATCATTCAAGGTGCTCAGCAAAACAACGCTGAAGAAGTTTTTGAACGCCCTGAAAACGCCGAAGCTTATGTGGCCGCCAAAGACGCCTCTGCGAAGTACGTAGATTTTTTAGTTAAAAATAACGATGCCGTTAAAGCCATTGTCTCTTTACCGAATCTTGATCAAAGCATCGCTCACCATGGTGTTACGGTTTCAACTTTAGCTGTAGCGCTCGCAGAACAACTTAAACTTTTCGATGCAAAACAGCGACAACTCTTAGCTTTAGGCGGATTGTTACATGATTTTGGTCACTACGATACCCCAATTAAAATTGCCCGCCCGATGCGAGATTTCTCAAAAGAAGATCTCGAAATTTACAAAAAACATCCGGTTGAAGGCGCACAAAAAGTTAAAGATAAAAACCATATGGATTTAGCCGTCACAACTATTATTCATCAACATGAAGAAAAGTGTGATGCTTCTGGCCCGTTAGGTTATTCAGAACAACAAATTGATCCGATGGCTTTAGTGACCAGTGCTGCTAACACCGTAGATCGTTTGATGACTTACGAAGGCTTAGGCCGTGAACAAGTTGTAAAACATTTAATGGTTCAAGAAATGGGTAAATACCCGCTCGAATACATCCAAACTTTGGGTAACATCTTAAAGTCCATTTAATCCGCCACCAATTCCTAGACCTAAGTATTATCACATTTGAAGTCACAAATGCCGATAACAACTTATGATTTAACGTCGTTTGACGACAGGAGTTTCTAATGAAGCCATCTTCATTTGTTATGGGTTTTGAAATTAAAACAACACGCGGACCAGTGTTAAAACCAGTTTCGTTAGAAATTTGGGATCAAAATTCACGCTTTGCTGAATTCACTCCCCACCCTCCGTTAAAATTTCAAAATGACTCTTTGGTGGGTTTACAATTTCAAAAGTTAACGAACTTTTTTAGTGCCCCAAAACAAAAAGATTTTATCAACCACGCGATTGACGAGTTATGCCCGTACGCAACTCTCTTTTATTCAAGCGCTGACCGTCTTTTCAAAATTCAAGAAAAGCTTAAACCAGTTGATGAAAAGTTAGTTCAGGCTTTCGAAAACCAATGGTTTTCTTACTGGGATGCTCAGGATTTTTCAAAAGGAATTAACTTTAATAAATTAGACCAAGCCTTTGATATGCTTTCAGAATTTGAATCTCAGATGAAAGCGCCGTTAATGTATAATTTTAGCTTAAAGTTTTCTAAAAAATTTAATGATCATTTACTTTCAATGTACTCATTTTTATTCCATTTACGTTCATTGATTGCTTTAGATCACAATATTCATATCGACGATTCGTCATTCGAATCAGTAAAATGTGATTCAATTTCTGACTACTTACCGCGCGCTGATTTTACAACAAACGATGCCCTGGTTTACTGGCAGTTCAAAAAATTAGCGACACCATTTGTGGGCCACAAAGATAAAGATGTACGCATTGAAAAGCTTTTCGTTGAACCTATGCAGCGCGCTTTTGACCAATACAACCACAACGCTTGTGCTTTGGTTGACCAGTTACCGCAAGACGTTCTTTCTCACCAAGCAAATGCTGACTTAGAACAATACCTTCACCAAATCCAAATGGACTGGTTATTAGGTTCATCAGCTGGCTTATTATTCCGTGTGCGTGAAGAGCTATTTGGCTTACACCACGGTTATGACAAAGTTTTCTGGCCAGAGTCTTCAGGCCAAAAACCTAAAAAACCAACACACTTTAAAGTGTGCTTTGAATTAACAGAACAAGATTTAGGCGTTAAAAAAATCGCCTAGCAGCTGTGAGCTGGAATGCTTACAGCATTACAAACCAAAAATTTATAATTTTTTTGCGGCCGTTCTACAAAGCGGCCGCTTTTTTTGACGAGCGCCATTTCATAAATAAGTAAACCAGTAGCGCAATTACACACAGACCTAACACCACAAATTTAAATTTACGTAACACGCCTAAGATATCTTCACCGTAGTGAGCTAAGATTAAAATCTGAGTTGGCACTGAAATCATTGCCGCAATACCGTCAACTAACGCAAATTTCCAGGCTGGAAACTTCACCATACCGCAAGCTAAATGCCCCGGAAAACGAATGCCCGGTGTGAAACGAAAAATACCGCAGGCTAATGATCCGTATTTATGCG
The DNA here is from genome assembly GCA_946482355.1 of uncultured Bdellovibrio sp. The sequence continues at coordinate 393 of CAMLRE010000355.1, read as the reverse complement.
TCCATTTTTCGATTCTTAAACGACCTTCAGCAGAGATAACTCTTTTAACTGGCCCCCACTCAAACACGCGCGAACCGAAAAACCGCCCTATCCCGTAAATTAAAAAATCTGACAGAAAGACGGCAAAGAATGCGACAATCGCAGCGGTTGTTGGATGCACAAAGGGAGCATTTGGAAATGGCGGCGGATACTTATCTGGGTTTGCCCCCATATAAGCTAAAATACCCACAGACACTAAAGTCACTTCTTCGGGAAGCGGAAGGCCCACGGCCGATAAAAGCATCATTACGATCAAGAAAAAATAAATCCACCCCGGCTCATAAGCGTATGGGGCTAAGCAAGTTAACTTGTCTGCATTGTTGAACAGACATTGCATGGTTTCTTGAAACATCT
>CAMLRE010000354.1 GCA_946482355.1 uncultured Bdellovibrio sp. | reverse complement strand
ATACATTCCGTTAAAAATGGCGTGGACAAGTTTAGTGGCTTTAATGCTTTTTGTCTGGATCTTTAAAAACCGTATCCATTCAACGTCATTATTTTACTTTTCTATTTTAGCGACGAGCGGATCTTTCTTTTACGCTGTTGCATATATTTTAATTTCTCGCTGGTTAGAGCCCAACCCAACACCGATTTTCTTTTTACATCGTTTATTAGAAATGGGTTGTAACTTTTTATTCAGTATTCCGATTTACAAATTTTTAGAATTTATCGATCAGCGTTTTGAATCAAACCCTTCTTGGGGCCCGACGACAACGACAGCGAGCACTTCTTCTGAGGTAGAACCATGAGAACCCAGTATATTAGTAACCCTGAAGAGGCTAGAGATTTTCTTAACCGCTACCGCCCGTTTTATATTTTCGTGGCGATCACAGCGGTTATTTTCACAACACGTTTAATGTGGCTTCAAATCATCAACGGCCGCGAGCTTCGCCAATACTCTGAAAAAAACCGTGTAAAACAAACCAAAATTATGGCTCCGCGCGGTTTAATTATGGACCGCGATGGCCGTGCTTTAGTTGAAAATTTACCGGGTTTTGAAGCGGTTATTTCTCCGCAGTATATCGAAGATTTAAAAACATTATCTGAAAACGTAGCTCCAGTTATCGGTATGGAGCCTGCAAAGCTTGTTGAAAAAATCACGCGCTCTAAAAAAGTTAACGGGCCGTTCTCGTTAATCCGTTTAAAAGATAACTTATCCCGCGAAGAAGTGTTTCGTTTAAAACGTATTCGCTTAGATTACCCAGGGTTAGAGATTCGTGAATCAATCATTCGTTATTACCCGCTTCGTGAAGACGGCGCCCAGTTATTTGGTTATGTGGGCGAGATTTCTAAAAAAGAAATCGAAAAATTAAACAAGAAAAATGGCCCTGATTTATTCTTTGAACAAGGCGATATCATCGGTAAAGCCGGTCTTGAAGAGCACTTAGAGAAAAAAATCCGCGGTATTGATGGTGTAAGTTTCGTTCAAGTCGATGCCCATGGCCGTGAAACAATCACTGAAATTCCTAATATTTACGGTGAGCAAATCAAAGATATCGAGCCTGTGCATGGTCACGGCGCTACGCTTACGATTGACCGCGATATTCAAATTGCCGGTTATGAAGCTTTCACAAAATTAAACCGTATCGGTTCATTGGTGGCGATGAAATCTAATGGTGAAATCTTAGCTTGGTTAAATTCACCAAGTTTTGACCCGAATATTTTCACGTCTGATGTTCCAACTAAAATCATGGGTAAATTAAGTACTGATCCGTTTAAACCATTCCGTAACAAAGTGATTCAAGATCACTTCTGGCCGGGATCAACGTTTAAACCGATGGTGGCCTTAGCTGCCCTTCAAGAAAAAGTGATTAATGATAAAACGATTGTAGCCACACCTTCGAAACTTTGGTTCGGTAATCGTTTCTTCCATGATCACAATAAAAATGGTTTCGGCGCGGTTGATGTTTATACAGCGATTGAAAAATCTTCGAATGTTTTCTTCTATAAAATGGGTATCGCGTTAGGTGTTGATAAAATGTATAACTACATTTCATTACTGGGCCTAGGACAACGCACTGGTATTGAAATGGACCGCGAAGCCCCGGGAAGATTACCAAGTTCTGAATGGAAAAAAGCCCGTCTGGGTGAAGAATGGCAACCGGGTGAAAACTTAACGATGGCCATCGGTCAAGGTTACGTAACAGCAACGCCATTACAAATGGCTGTGGCGTACAATACGATCGGCACTGAAGGTAAAGTTGTAAAACCATTTATCGTTAAAAAAGTAACTGACCACGAAGGTAAAATTTTATTTGAACGTTTTCCGGCTGAATTGCGTGACGTCACTTTACCACAACCAAATGGTTACAAAATTGATCGCAGCACTTTTAAAATCGTAAAAGAAGCGATGAGACGCGTGGCCAATGGTTCTGGCGGTACAGCTCGCCACTGGAAAGTTCCAGGTATTGAAATGGCCGGTAAAACTGGTACTGCGCAAGTTATGAGTTTCTCGGCGGATCAAATCTATCAATCGTGTGAAGCGCGTCCGATTCAAATGCGCCATCATGGTTGGTTCGTAGCGTGGGCTCCGGCTGATAAACCTGAAATCACTGTAGCTGTTCTTGCACAACATAGCTGTCACGGTAATACGGGTGCTGCACCCATCGTGCGTGATGTGATGGAAGCTTATTTTAAAAAGTATCATCCTGATATTGTCAGAGAAGCCTTAAAGAAAAACCCAAATGCTAGAGGCATTCCTACGCAAGGTTCAGGCCCTGCAGGTAGCGACTAGTTAAGGAATAAAAATGTCTATTGGTGGAATTAACGTAACTGAAAGAAACTTTTTAAGCCGCATTGATTTGCGCTTAATTGGTTTAATTTTTACATTGAATGTGATTGGGCTTATCAATTTATTTAGCGCCACTCACGGACCTCACTCAAACGAAGTTGAAACTTTATTTATCCAGCAGATCGTGTGGCTGACAGCCGGCTGGACAATTTTCTTTGTGATGACGTTTTTAGATTATATCTGGATCAACCGTGTGATCTGGCTTATGTATATCGTTAACGTCGGTGCCTTAATCTACGTGGATTTTTTCGGTAAAGTGGTGTTAGGCGGTCAACGTTGGATTGATCTTAAGTTTTTTAGATACCAGCCTTCTGAAACGATGAAGATGTGTTTAATCTTAGTTTTATCTAAGATTTTAATCACAAGAAATCCTGAAGGCCCAGGCATGGGTATTCGTGATTTATTATTCCCGTTTGCTTTATTATTTATTCCGTTTGTTTTAACGATGAAGCAGCCCGATCTGGGAACCGCGATGATGTTAATGTTAATCGGCGGTACTTTATTATTCTTCGTTAAAATCAGAAAAAGTATCTTGGTTACAATCATCGGTTTAGGCTTAGTGGCTTTACCGGTTGTTTGGAAATACGCTCTTAAAGATTACCAAAGACACCGTGTTTATACGTTTATTTCTCCGGATTCAGATCCTCAGGGTAAAGGTTATAACTCGATCCAATCACGTATCGCGGTTGGTTCGGGCCAGTTTTTTGGTAAAGGTTTTCGCCAAGGAACACAGTCACAGTTAGAGTTCTTACCGGAACGTCACACTGACTTTATTTATTCAGTATTGTCTGAAGAATGGGGTTTTGTCGGAAGTATTGCCGTTCTTACGACGTTTATTTTCTTATTCTTAGTGTGTTTTGAAATTGCTTCGCGTGCGCGGGATAAGTTCGGAGCCTTAGTTGTGGTGGGAGTCACCGCCTACTTGTTCTGGC
>CAMLRE010000353.1 GCA_946482355.1 uncultured Bdellovibrio sp. | reverse complement strand
GTGCCGGAACTGGTGTTGTGCATTCAGAATACAATGCTGACCCAACGAATGAGACTCATTTTTTCCAGATCTGGATTCAGCCAAAAGCTCGCGGCGGAACCCCAGGTTACGGGCAAAAATCTTTTGAAGATGACTTAAACTCAAAAAAATTAGTTTTAGTGATGTCTGAAGATGGCCGTGATGGTTCGATCAGCATTAAGCAAGATGCTGATATGTACATCTCACGCTTAAAAGCCGGTGATGATTTAGAATTCAAACTTCGCCCGACTCGTGGCGCTTGGGTTCAAGTCGTAAGCGGCAAATTAACTGTGAACGGTAAAGAATTAACTACAGGCGATGCCTTATCATTTCAGGACGAAGAGCTTTTAAAATTTAAAGCCGATGATAAGAGTGAAATTATCTTATTTGACTTAGCTTAAAGCTTTTTAAAGATGTCGCAAAAAAAAGAAAAAGCGCAGATTTTTTAAGTCTGCGCTTTTTTTTATTTTTTAATTAAAAAATTACTCTACTAAAGCGCGTAAGAAGGCATAAGCTTCACGGTTATAATACACGATACGAAAGTTATTCACTTGGTTGATTTGCTCAGTCGTTTGCGGATCGCCTGGCATTTTTAAGAAGTTTTTACCGCTTTTAAATTCGATTTCTTTTGTATATTTTTTCCAGTTAGCCATAAATTCATCGGATGCAGCCATGCCCGTACCAACGGCTCTAACGCAAGAAGCTTTTTTAAGTAAAAACTGAACCTCTTTATAATTAGTTCTTAAAGCAGCATCACCTGTATTATTTAAAATAAGATCAATTCTTGCTTTAAGCTTTTCACCAGCGGCTTTAAATGATTCTTTCCAGGTTGGTAAACTTTCTTGCGCAACCATAGCCTCAACCATAGCGTCACCTTCTTCGATTTCACACGGAATCGGTTCAAAAACACTCTCATTTGCGAAAGTTTGAAAAGAAACTACTAATAAAGACACTAATAAGATGATTTGTTTTTTCATAGTGGTTTTAAGTATTGCAGCAGGCATACCAAAACTTTTAAGACCAGATTCAATTAAACAAGGGTTACTTGTATCACACTAAGATGGTGCCTAAAACTGTTAGCCACTATCGTCCAGGAAAGCACACTACGCGCTCGCGGTGCGCCTTAGGTATCTTTTCATCGAGGTATTTATTGATCTCGTTAATACCATAGCGGCTTGAAGCGTGAATCAAAACGATACGCTCACTTTCAATCAAATCTAAATGCGGAATAAGTTCATCTAAATGGGTGTGTCCCCATTCGCGCGCACGAGCGACGGAGCGCTGCGAATCTAAATAAGTCGCTTCCATAATTAAGATCTTTGATTTTTTAACCCACGGGCGTGATTCTAAAAATTCGATCTGTGTATCTCCGGTAAAACTGACCATTGGGGTATGAATCACTTCATTAACATCAATCCCTTTTCTTCGCAGTTCGACGATCTGGTCTTTATGAAGGTTCAAATATTCACGCTTTAATTTCTTCTTTGATTCAAAGAGCGTGTAGCCAAAAGACTCAATTCGATGAGTCGTTGGAAACACTTTCATATAATGATGGTTATTAATTTGAATCTCATCGTCAGCTTTAACTCCGACAAATTTAAAATCGTACGGAAAACCTTCGATCTTACTCCATAAGCCCATGATCTCTGTTAAGGGGTGCACTAACGAATGAGGCATATAAAATTCGCCCGCTTTTTGTGAGGTCATCATTTTTTGCGAAATAATATATGGAATACCTGCTGCGTGGTCTAAGTGCCCGTGTGAAATAAAAAACTTCGTCATATTGAACAAATACGGAAAGCCCTGGGCCACGTCGAAACTTAAAGAAAATTCAGGCATCGTAATAGCCGTTCGAACTCCGGCCAAAGAAGTGCCGAAGAATTTGTGATCACCATATTGCCAAGCTTCGCCCACACGTAAACTCATAGGTTTTTAAGTCTAGCTTAAACAGTTTGATCCTGCTATCTTTTTAAAGAATGAAATCTTATTCACGCATTGCCATTATAGGAAACTCTTGCGCTGGTAAAACCAGATTGGCCCACCATTTGGCAAAACGCTACAGTTTACCTTTAACACACGTGGATCAAATCCAATTTATGGAAGGTTTAAAGTTTCGCCCCTATCCTGAATCAATTCGCATTCTTCAAGCCGAGCAAGACAAACCGCAATGGGTTATCGATGGTTTTGGCCCGTTAGATATTTTAGAAAACCGCCTGCAAAAAGCCGATTGGGTGGTCATGATTGACCTACCTTTAGCGATTCACTATTTTTGGGCCGTTAAGCGCGTGCTTAAAAATTTATTCTTAGGCCAAAGAAAAGAATTACCTAAAAATAGCAGCGAACGCGATTTACAACATGTTTTTAAATTATTTAAAACGATTCATCAGGTTCACACGAAAATGCGTCCTGAAATGTTGCGCATTTTATCACGTGAATCACTTAGATCTAAGACAACGATCATCCGATCAGTTAAAGAGTTAAATCAAATCTTTAAGCCGTAAGTTTTTTGCGATTAATCGTGAGCTTATAGCCTACACCGGATAAAGCCTTCACTGTATGAGTACTAAGAGCATTTAATTTTTTTCTGACCTGGCACATATGCACATCAACATTGCGGCCCATAACACTGGGATCACTTCCGCTCCAAGCTAACCTAAATAGCTCTTCACGCGAGAACACTTTTTCAGGCTGGCTGGCCAAGCAGATCAAAAGACGAAATTCTGTGTGCGTGAATTTCACAGTGTGTTCAAGGTTTTGTTCATCTTTAACAACCACACTACGCTTTTCGCTCAGTATAGTCATATTTCCTATTGTTAATAGATCTTTATGTTCCGTCATATAATCTATCATCCAACAAAGTTGTAAACCTCGTGTTAGATTGATATGTACTTTTCTACTTATCTCTATCTAAGCTTGACGCTAAAGAACTGCTCAAGTTTCGTTTTGATATGTTGGTACCCTGCAGGATCTAGTTTTTTTAGACTTTTAAGCTCTTCAAAAAGTTTAAAACGCTTGCTGCGGTAAAAGGCCTTGGCCAGAGCCAGCTGTTCTTGCGGGAGCTTTTTTAAAGCTTCTTGCGGAGCAGAGGCCGGATCATTCAATAATGTTACAGCTGATGACAAATCAAAATCACTAGGTATGACTTCAATATGAGAATTCGAGATATTTTTAGCTAAGAACATATTCCAGGTTTGTCTAACTCCCGGAAGTTCGTTGAAGTTGACTTTCCAGTCGTTGTTACCAATCATGTCTTGAAATAAAATAACGCGCGCTAATTTTTGAAGATCGGTTAAACCCGCTTCTCCT
>CAMLRE010000352.1 GCA_946482355.1 uncultured Bdellovibrio sp. | reverse complement strand
TCACCTAAAATATCGACGGTGAAAGTTAAATTATTTTTTCTGGCTTTTTTTAAAACAGTTAAAGCTTCATCAGGAGTTTCACCTGTGATGAACATCTTAGCCATTGAAGTTACATTTTTCTTAATCGCGCCGGCCATTAATCCCGGAGCTAAAGAACCTAAGCCTAAGCCCACGTTGAAAACAGAAGGAAGTTCTGCTTTGCCGCCTTCAGAGAAATATTCTTTTAAGTGAGTGGCAACGCCATCAGAAGTTGTAAGTGAAGGTAACACGTCCACGAAACGAAACATGTTCGTTTTGAATTTTTCATTCTTCATCGACCAGTCCATCACTGAACCGTACCAGAAGTCTTTTGAAAATAGTGAACCTTTAGATTGAGATTCCATACGACGTAGAATCTCTTCGCCCTTAGTTTGGATTTTTAACTGATTGTCTTGCATGCCTAAGTTTTTACTTAGTTCACGTCCCATTGGCAAACTAAAAGCGGCTGGTTATTAGAGCGTGTTTTGTCTCTCAAAATGGCCTCTAATTTATCACCAGATTTTAATTGTCCGACACCGGATGGGGTGCCCGTTAAAAGGACATCGTGCGGCGCTACGGGGAAATGCATTTTAACATATTTTAAAAGCGTTTCTGGGCTAAAGATCATGTCAGAGGCATTACCTAATTGTTTAGTTTCGTTATTAATTTTTAGCTCGAGCTGCAGTGATTCAAGATTAGGCACAGAGTTTAATTCTAGCCATGGGCCTAGAGGACAAGAATCAATAAATGATTTAGCTAATGTCCAAGGAAGGCCATTTTTTTTAGCATCAGATTGAGCATCGCGTGCCGTCAAATCAAGCGCTAATGTAAAGTGTGAAAATTCTAAATTTTCATTAAGCCAGAATGCAATTTCTAATTCGTGGTGAATTTCTTTCGACCACTGAGGTAAATGAATCACGCTGCCTGAAGAAATTGTTGTGCCTGATTTTAAAAAGATCACAGGATTTGCCGGAACTTCGGCTTTCATTTCTTTGGCGTGATCAGCGTAGTTGCGGCCTGCGGCCCAGACGTTACGAATTAAATTTGAATGAAACGTATTTTTCTCGTTAGCCATTAGCAGCTCCGCGTGATTTAAACATCCAGATACCATCTTCACCAATTTGAAATTGAATGTACTGGGCCGGTGACCATCCCGCAAATTCGTAAGACGTTAAATTTTTATCACTGTCGATGACAGTCATGGCTTCTTCGACCCAGTCATAGTGAGTGCAGGCGTAAACGACTTGGTTTTTATTTTCCGGTTGTGAAGCTTGGTAAGTGTAAAGGTTAACTAACTTTTGAACACGGGCATGAAACTGTTGAGCTGTTTCATTCATCTCGCGTAAGTTTAATTCATTTTTGATTTCGTGTTTGGGTTTAAAATTTTCGATTAAATCGTTCAGTGTTTCTTTGGTTCTGATTTTATCTGAATATAAACAAACAGTGGGCACTGGAAGAGCTTTATCTTGCACCATTTTTAAAAGCTGATGAGCTTGTTCATGGCCCTTAGCGCTTAAGTTAGGGTTTTCAGGTGGATCCATCGACTTATGGCCGTGCCGTAATAAAATGAAAATCATGTGTTAATCCTGCTATTAACTTGAGAACATGTCACGTTTTTGCTAAGTTAAACCGTTATGTCAAAAATTCACCGTTACTGCTCAAATGATTTTACTGTTCGCATGGCCGCTGTTGACGCAACACAAGTTGTGCAAGAGATGCAGATGCTTCAAAACACTATGCCGATTGCAACTGTGGGCGTAGGTAAAGCTATGACCGGTGCGCTTTTAATGGCCGCACAGCTTAAAGAAAAGCAGCAGGTGGGGCTATTATTTCGCGGTAATGGTTCGATCAAATCTATTTACGCTGAAGCTGATTTTGAAGGAAACGTGCGCGCGTTTACGCCTCATCCTCAGTATGAACCTCAAGATTATTCTAAAGGTCTGTCTGTAGCTGAAGCCTTAGGTACGGGAACATTAAGTGTGGCTCGTCACCAGCCCTTTCAAAAACAACCGTTTCACGGAACAGTGAGTTTGGTAACGGGTGAAATCGCTGAAGATCTTGCGCATTACTTACATCAATCACATCAGATTCGTTCGGTTGTGGCCTTAGGTATTTATCTTGATGAATACGGTAAATGTAAAAAAGCGGGCGGAGTTATTATCGAAGTTATGCCTGGTGTAGATGAAAAAATCGTTCAAGCGATTGAAGCTAACGCGGGTATCATGCAACCAAGCGTTTCTAAAATCTTGATGGAAGGTGGTAAACCTTTTGATCTGGTTGAACCGTTCATGTTGGGTATTCCATTTACTGAATTAGATCATCCGTATGAAGCTAAATACTTCTGTCCATGCAATAAAGACCGCGTAAAAGGCGCTCTTGAAATTTTAGGTATGGCTGAACTTCAAGACATCATTGATAAAAATCAAGAGCAAGAAGTGGTTTGTCAGATGTGTGGTAAGCCGTACTTAATTACTGTAGAAGAAGTGACTGAGCTTAAAGATTTGCTTTATAAAAACTCAATGCACTAAATTTAAGGGTGAATGCCGCAGGCTAAAGCTTGGCCGGTGGCACTTGTTTTAAAATCTTTAATTTCAAAGAGAACAAAGATTTTCTTTTTCACAGAGAAGTTAAAAACTTTTGTGTTCTCCCAGGTATGTGTTTCATTAAATGTTGTTATGTGTGAATCGGCAGATGTCATGCCTGTTGTGGCTAAAAATATCGTAGGGGCTCCAGTTGCGGGTGAAATGCTTTTTTCGGCCTTGTTGAGCATGTCAGGTTTTACTTGCAAAGAATAATTTGAACAATCGCCAGCTTCGTAAAGAACAAGGCCGTATTCTTTTTGCAAATCAAGATTATGAATATTGAATTGTATAGAGTGTGGTGTTCCCGTGCTGACAATGAGCTTGCCAAAAACACGCGAGTTGGGGAGTGAATCAAGCGTCACGACAGCTTCCTGAGCCTGAACAAAAGAGATATTGAAAAATAAAACGGCTATGATAAAGCGCATTTTTCTCCGTGCTTACGGAAATACACCGCAGGCCACAGCTAATCCTGTATCGCTTTTTTCATCTTTAACCGCAGCCAGAACGTAGATCTTTCCACGTGGTTCGAAGGCAAAGTAGCTTCCTTCAGGAGCTGCTGCAGAGCCTGTTAATTTTAAATCTTTTGAAGCCGGATGAAAAACCAAGAACTGATTTCCTTTAGCGTTGAAAGAATTTTTTTTATCTTTAATGATTGAATCATTCACGGTAACGGCCACGGGCTTAGAAAATTTTTTGCAGTCGCCTTCTTTAAAGACTAACACCG
>CAMLRE010000351.1 GCA_946482355.1 uncultured Bdellovibrio sp. | reverse complement strand
AGTTAGTAGGTATTCCATCAGCGGCCGAACGTTACACAGCTTACCCGCATCACTTATCAGGTGGTATGCGCCAACGTGCGATGATTGCTATGGCTTTATCATGCAATCCAACTTTTCTTATCGCCGATGAGCCAACAACAGCGTTAGATGTTACAATCCAGGCGCAAATTTTAGAATTATTCCAATCTCTACAAGAGAAATTCAATATGTCAGTTCAGTTCATCACGCATGATTTAGGTGTGATCTCTGAAGTGTCTGATAACGTATTAGTTATGTACGGCGGGCAAATGTGCGAAAAAGGTAATACACAAGATGTATTAACTTCGCCTCGCCACCCTTACACAGCAGCGTTAATTGAATCACGTCCAAAAATTGGCGTTCATACGAATCGCTTAAAAACAATCGAAGGTTCTGTTCCTGCTCCGCATGAATTACCTGCTGGCTGCCCTTTTGCGACTCGTTGTACGCGTGTAAAATCAGAGTGCTGGGCTAACAAACCACCAATGACTCCATTTATTAACTCTTCAGGCCGCGAACAATCAGTGGCTTGTTTTAACCCGGTTCCGCAATAGGTAAGACAAAATGAGCGAACAAACTTCAGAAAACATTTTAGTCGCAAAAAATATTAAAAAATATTTTCCTATTAAAAAGGGTTTCTTCTTACGTCACGTAGGTGATGTGAAGGCCGTTGATGATGTAAGCTTAACAGTTCGTAAAGGTGAAACTTTAGGATTAGTTGGCGAATCAGGTTGCGGTAAATCAACACTAGGCCGTACGTTAATTCGTCTTTACGAACCAACTTCAGGTGAGATCGAATTTGAACACAAGAATTTCTTAGATGCTTCAGGTAAAGAATTACGTGCAGCTCGTAAAGATATTCAAATGATCTTTCAAGATCCGTATGCGTCTTTAGATCCACGTATGACTGTTGGTCAGATCATCGAACAACCGTTTGTGATTCACAACATCTTAGGCCCTAAAGAGCGTGAAGCCCGCGTAAAACAATTATTAGAATTAGTAGGCCTTCGCCCGTCACATATCAACCGCTACCCGCATGAATTCTCTGGTGGTCAACGCCAACGTATTTCAATTGCACGTGCGATTGCACTTGATCCAAAACTGATCATCTGTGATGAGCCGGTTTCAGCACTCGATGTTTCTATCCAAGCGCAGATTTTAAATCTTCTTAAAGATTTACAAGAGCGTTTACAATTAACTTATATTTTCATTTCGCACGATTTATCAGTGATCGAGCACGTGTGTGACCGCGTTGCGGTTATGTACTTAGGCCGTATCGTTGAAATCACAACACGCGAAGAATTATACAAAAACCCACACCACCCGTACACGCACGCGTTACTTGGATCAATTCCATCAATCGGGACTGGTAAAAAGAAAATGGCGAAAATTTTAACCGGAGAAATTCCATCTCCGATTAATCCGCCATCGGGTTGCACGTTCCACCCACGTTGTCCTTACAAACAAGACAAGTGCGTAACGGATCGTCCAGAGCTTACGGGCGACGTAGGCCACCAAGCTGCATGCCATTATAAATTAAATTCAACGACACAAAAGGAGTTGTCATGAAAAATTTAACGGGTCTTTTAGTAGTAGCAATGCTAGTTGCTGCTTGTACTAAAAAAGACGCTGGTCAAACAGCGGACGTACAAGCTCAAGGAGCGGCGAAATTAACAAACAACGAATTAAAAATCGGTATCTCTCAAGAGTTCGAAAATTTTAATCCATTAATCGCATCAATGTTAGCAACAACATACATGCAACGTATGGTTAACAGAACTTTAGTAGTTATTGATGCTGACGGCAAATGGGTTCCACAATTAGCAAAAGCTATCCCATCTATCGAAGCTGGCACAGCTAAAGTAGTAAAAATCGGTGGCAAAGAAAAAATCCAAGCTACTTGGGAATTATTAGACAACGCAGTTTGGGGTGACGGTACTCCAGTTGTTTGTGATGACTTCGCATTAGCAGTTAAAATTGCTTCATCTCCAAACGTAGGTGTTGGTGAAAAAGAAGTTTACACTCAAGTTGAAAAAATCGAACTAGTAGATAAAAACCCTAAAAAATGCTTATTCACATACGAAAAAGCTAAATGGGATTTCTACATGTTAGGTACGTTCTTCCCAGTTCCTAAATCTTTAGAAGAAGCTGTATTCAAAAAATACGGTTCACAAAAAGAAGGTTACGAAAAGAATTCTTTATACTCTAAAGATCCAACAAACGTTGGTCTTTTCAACGGCCCTTACGTAATTTCTGAAATGCAATTAGGTGACCATGTGACTTTCACACCGAACCCTAAGTTCTACGGTCAACAACCGCATATCAAAAAAATTATCGTAAAATTAATTCCTAACACTGGTACTTTAGAAGCGAACTTACGCTCTGGTACTATCGATTTAATCTCTTCTTTAGGTTTAGCTTTAGACCAAGCTTTAGCTTTCGAGAAAAAAGTTAAATCTGAAAATTTAGGTTACGAAGTGTTATTCCAACCTTCGACAGTGTATGAACACATCGACTTAAACTTAGACAACCCATTCTTAAAAGATGTTCGCGTTCGTAAAGCTTTAAACTTCGCAATCAACAAAGAAGATTTAGTAAACGCTTTATTTGAAGGTAAACAACAACCGGCAATCCACTCTATCACGCCACGTGATCCATGGTTTACAGCTGATCCAGCTAAAGTGACTGTATACAAATACAACAAACGCGAAGCTGAACGTTTATTAGACGAAGCTGGCTGGAAACCAGGTCCAGATGGCATCCGTGTTAAAGATGGCAAACGTTTATCTTTCACAGTTATGACAACTGCTGGAAACAAAACTCGTGAATTAGTACAAGTTTATCTTCAAAACCAATGGAAACAAGTTGGTATTGAAGTACAAGCTAAGAACGAACCAGCTCGCGTATTCTTCGGTGAAACGACTAAGAAACGTGCGTTTGATTCTATGGCGTTATTTGCTTGGGTTTCTTCTCCAGAAAATACACCTAAATCAACTTTCTCTACTAAAAACATCCCAACAGCTAAAAACGGTTGGTCAGGCCAAAACTACATGGGCTGGTCAAACTCTACAGTTGATAAAACTTTAGATGCTTTAGATACAGAAATGAAACACGAAAAACGCGTTGAAATGGTTCATGAAGTTCTAAAAGCTTACACTGATGAAGTGCCAGTATTACCACTTTACTACCGTTCAGATGTAGCAGTAATTCCTACACAGCTTAAAGGCTACCGTTTAACAGGCCACCAGTTCCCAGAGACGAACGTAGTTGAGAACTGGAACTTAGAATAAAGAGGCCTTTAAGCTTCTTTATTTGATCAGCCTCTGGCTGACCTTATTCTAAAG
>CAMLRE010000350.1 GCA_946482355.1 uncultured Bdellovibrio sp. | reverse complement strand
AAAGTCCAGGCCGTTGAAGCCGATAATAAAGAAAATGATAAAATTGTAGTGACCAAAGTCAGGCGTAGAGCTGATTTCATACAAAAAATATATCATAATGAGACAAGAAGTTTAGTCCGAAAGATAAGTAACAGCTCGTGTTACATAATCTGGTATAATGGTGAAGAGATGAAGTTGGTTCACGTCATTAAAATTTTGTTGCTTACGCTGTCTGTGGCGATGTTTTCTTGTACACGGACAGGTGAAGGTATTTTAAACAATCAAAGTACAATTTCTGAAACTGTTGATAACTACACCAAGCAGGCTCCGTTTGCTTACGATATAGCTGCAGACACGATCTCTTACAATTCTTGCCCAAACTTTGCGGCTAATGGAGCTACGACAGCACCTTTTCCGGCTTTAACTATTGGTGTGAATGAAGGCTTTGTTACAAATAACGGAAATGGCGCTGTAAAAGGTGGCCTTAAATTAAGAACTGCTTTTTTACAGCACATCGGTCGTTATATTAAACCGCAATCACCATCGACAACAGTTACACCAGAACAAGTCAAATTTGTTTTACAAAACTCGACAGCTAATGCCGGTGCTTATTTGCAATATTCAATCAGAAAAAAAACTGACTTAACATTGAATATTGATTTAATTGCTCCGGGCTCAGGCAGTGGCGGTCTTCAAACTTTAATTCCGTCACCGGGGCGCGATGCGATTCTGTTTTTACAAGATTTAACAACAGGTTACGTCGGTCATACACTGACAAAAGATGTTCGTTTTACAACAACGGGCACGGTACTTTCTGAAGGGCCGCGTACGTACAACTTATCAGATACTGTAGATCCGGTTCCTATTCAGGGTTCTTTTGGTCTTAACCAAACAATAGACGACACTTATCAGATTCCAAGTGACAGCAACACGACAAATAATCCCGAAAATTTTTTAGGCCTTGGCGAATATTACAGTGATTACGTTCGTAAAAAATTTAATTCTACGGGCAATGACCGGGTTATTTTAACAGCGGTTTTTGGTGGTAAGGCCACTGATACAACTGGCGGAGAACAAACAGAAGAAACAATTAGCCAGATTCGCCGTGCAACCACAGACGTATCAAAAGCATTTGGCCGTGGTTACAGTTTAAAATTTGAATCAAAAAACAAAAACGTCGCAGGCTGGGTAAATAATGTTATGTCAGGAACAGCCGTGACTGAATTTGATTTATCAACAGGTACAACTGTGCAAGGGGCGCAGTGGAGTTGCGAAAACTTTATTATCGCCTTACCTGCCCATTGGGATAATAAAAAATTAGGCGAACCGACATGTAGCCCTCTGATGGCAGGCGATTTGACAGGCGCGAATGCCGCACGCCAATTAGCAGTTAAAAAAATCCGCCGCCAGCATTCGGCTTTAGATTGGAATATTGGTTTATTCATTCCGAAAGACACAGTTTTAGGTACGACAGTTCAAGATCGTATTGCCAATCGTTCGAAATATCAGATCTGTGTTTCTCCGCGCAGAAACAATTGTTATTTACCAACGACAAATATTTTTAGTCCGGACAATGCCGGTAAAGATGCGGGAATTCAATACGACACATCTAAAGAGTGTTATTTAACGGCGTATAACTTAATGGGTGCCAACTATACGAGTGCAACAACGCCTGATGCAAAACGTCTTTTAGGCCGTTGCGCTAACTATTTAAGTGTGTGCACGCGTTCTTCGACGAATTTCTAATCGAACTTCTTGGTTTTTTAAAAATTCCTGTTTAGTCTTATTCACATGAAATATGTGTTAGTTTTATTTTTATCGTGTTCTGCTTTTGCTCAAACATTTGAAAACCTTGGTTCAGTATCTACTTCGTTAGGTGGCGCTGGTGTTGGTGCGATCAATCAAGTGGACGGCGCTTTCAATAACCCTGCAAGCTTTGCTTTATTTGAACAGCGTTCGGCTGACTTAAGTTATTCAAAAGACTTATTTCGTATTTCTTTAGCTGATAACGGGGCAGAGGCTTTATTTCCGGCGATGTTAGGTTACAGCCAAAGCGATATCGATGATGTGAAAGTAAAAGCTTTTTATCTGGGGTTAGCTTACGTATTTAGCCAGAAATTATCGGTGGGTGCTAATTTTGGTTTTCAAGAAACGAAAGTTCCTTTCAGCGATGATAAATTCAGACAAAATTTAGTTGATGTGGGTGTGATGTACCGCCCGAACAACTGGTTTTCTATCGGAGCTTCGTTGAAAAACCAACCGATGAACGATACCGAGCTGCCAGAGACTATGGATGACCGTCCGACTCAGGCTGTGGGTTTTGAAGTTAAATACGACGAATTAGTGAACGTTCGTGGGGAATACGAGACCGGCAAAAACGCTAATTCTGACAAAAGAGCTATTGTTAAAGGGGGCTTAGAAATCCTGATGAATGAGTGGATGCAGCTGCGTTTAGGGTACCAAAATAACAATATTATCTCTCAGAACTATTTTACCGCAGGTTTAGGCTTTGGCGGCCCTCAATTTGGGCTTCATTATGCTTATGTAAAAGAGTCGGAATTTGAAAAAGAAACCCATCACTCAATTGACTTAGCAGTTCCGTTTTGATAATCCTAGTCATCTAATTTTGCTTAATTAATTAACAGGGCCGTGTCGAAGACACGCATAGGGGAGAAAAACCATGGCTTCAAAAACGAAAAAACTTGAGTTCATCCGTGAACGTAAAAAATCAACTTCTGGTAAAAAAAGAAAAGCTGGCATCCGTACAAAAGGATCTACTAAATCTAAAAAAGAACTTTTTGGCGACAAATAGTTCCTGTTAATTTTCTAGATTTAAATAATAAAAAAAGCCGAATGTTTCATTCGGCTTTTTTTATTTCTGCGATTTGATTTTTATCTAAGAGCTGCTCGACGACGTAATGTTGCAGGCATTTGTTGGACGTCACCTTTTAATGTCCATACTTGTGGAATCTCAACCCAACCTTGTTGGCCAGGATAAAAGCGCCATTTTTTAAGAGCCGCTAAAGTTTTGCCATCTAAATTCTTATAGCCTGTCGAAGTTAATAAGCGGAAGTTTGTTAAACCACCTTCTTTAGTTACGTAAGCTTGGAAAATTACGCGACCTTGTTGGCGGTTTAGACGTTCTTCAACTGAATAACTTGGTTTTGGATTACCCGGGATTTGGCGTAATTGATCGATTGAACGAACTCCTGTCGGAGCGCCAGCTGCGGCTTTTGCAGTTTCATTAGCGCCTGACGAACCACGGCCAACGCCGGCGTCGCCAGTACCACGACCGCGCGAAGCGGCTGCCAAGGCTTCGGCTTTTTCACGAGCGGCACGTTCAGCGGCGGCTGCATTTTCAGAGGCTTTTAATCTTGCGACAGCGGCCGCATT
>CAMLRE010000349.1 GCA_946482355.1 uncultured Bdellovibrio sp. | reverse complement strand
AGTTTTCGCTTAACCGGATTATTAGATAGCGCTACCTATCACGCCCATGCCAACGGCTTGATGCTTATATTTTTCTTAACTTTATTATTTTTTCAGTTCAAAAAACTTTCAAAATTTTACAAAGCCTTATCAGTTTTCGCGACCGCACTTATGTGCCTTGGTATATTCATGACGTTTACCCGCGGCATTTGGCTAAGCCTAACAATTACGGCTTTAGTTTTTTTATTTTTCCAGCACCGCAAACTTTTTGTGATTTGCTTAATTTCAGGGTTTGTACTCTTAGCAACTATGTACACAAGTTCCGAACATTTTCGTGCACGCGTTGATCACTCGCTACAAACAAAAACTGCCGACCAGCAAAGATGGAACTTATTTAATATTCACGTGATGATGATCGAAAAATCCCCGTTTCTAGGCATCGGGTATGCAAACAGCCTATCCCACACACCTCCTGAAACTTGGACAAGTTATGGCTTCGAGTACAATCCTGACAACCACCTTAATTCACACGCCCACAATCAACTTCTTAATGTCTTTGCCACTACAGGATTATTAGGCCTTATTCCATTTGTATTATTCTACTTCTGGTTTTTAGTGATAAATTTCAAGCTTGTTATAAAGTTCAAAAAAGAAAATCTTAACAATCTTTACGTTTTGTCTATAGCTTGTTTGATGACTCAAATAGAGTTCATTATTGCTAACTTAACGGATGTGGGTTTCGAATACACAAAAATCAGAGCTATCATTCTCCTAGTCTGGGCCTTAGTTTTCTGTATGTGGCAAAATAGGATAAAATTCTCCCAAACCGCCCCGGCACAAAATTAATATTTCCCCGTAAAATTTAATTTTTTGAAAGATCGAATTTTTCTAAGTTAGCGTAGTGGCACTATGAAAACACTACTCTTCGTATTTGGTACTCGCCCTGAAGCTATTAAAGTTGCCCCGCTGATCTTAAAACTTAAGAAAAGCCCTAAACATCGCGTGCTTGTTTGTTCGACCGGACAACATCGTGAAATGCTAAAACCTTTGCTTCAGTTTTTCAATATCACGCCAGACTTTGACTTGGATCTCATGCAACCTGGGCAGACATTAACTTCTCTTTCAACACGTTTAATGACAAGCTTACAACAAATTATTGATAGCCAAAAGCAAACTCACCCGATTGATCAGATTATTGTTCAAGGCGATACCACAAGCAGCTGTATGGGCGGCATCGTGGCATTTTACAATAAAATTGAAGTGATTCACTTAGAAGCTGGTCTTCGCTCTAACGACATCTATTCACCGTTTCCCGAAGAATTTAATCGTAAAGCCTTATCGCTAATTGCTAATATGCACTTAGCTCCGACCGAAGAAGCAAAACAAAATCTTTTAGCTGAAGGTATCAACTCTACTAAAATCTTTGTAACCGGCAACACCGGCATTGATGCTTTATTTGAAGTGAAAAACCAAATTCAAAATTCTTCAGACTTAGCGAAGAATTTTGAATCTAAGTTTAACTTTATAGATCCAAATAAAAAATTAATTCTTGTGACTCTTCATCGCCGCGAATCTTTTGAAAAAAACATTAAAATCGTGATGAACGGAATTTTATCTTTAGCCGAAAGAAAAGATATTCAGTTTATTGCTCCTCTGCATTTAAACCCGGTAGTTAGACAAACGGCTTCTGAGATCTTTGCACAATGCCCTGCTAACATTCACCTGACTGATCCTATTGATTATATACCGTTTGTGTATCTGATGACTCGCTCACATTTTATCATTACCGACTCTGGCGGAATCCAAGAAGAAGCGCCTTCTTTAGGAAAACCAGTTCTTATCGCGCGTGAAAACACTGAGCGTCCTGAAGCTATTACCGCCGGAACATCTAAGCTTGTGCCTCTTGAAAAGAATTCGTTTATTTCAAGTGTAAATGAACTTTTAGATAATGAACAAATCTATCAAACTATGGCTAAAGCTAAAAACCCGTTCGGTGATGGCAGTGCCTGCGATAGAATTGCTTCTTTGATTTAAGACTAAACTACCCAAGTTTTGCCAAAGGCAAACTACCCAAAACGACCAGTAATATAGTTCTCAGTTTTCTCTTCTTTCGGATTAGTGAAAACTTGAGAACTCTCACCAAACTCAATCAGATCACCAAGATACATAAACGCCGTAAAATCAGACGAACGCCCCGCTTGATGTAAGTTATGAGTCACCATCAGAATCGTAACTGTTTTCTTAAGTTCACCCACAAGCTCTTCAATATGCGCCGTAGAAATCGGATCAAGTGCCGACGTAGGTTCATCTAATAAAAGTAATTCAGGCTCTGTCGCAAGTGCGCGTGCAATACATAAACGCTGCTGCTGACCACCCGATAACGCTGAAGCTGAAGCTTTTAAACGATCGCTCACTTCGCGCCAAAGGCCGGCTTTTTTAAGCGAATCTTCAACTTTATCATCAATGTAAGATTTCTTTTTAATTCCACGAATTTTCAAACCGTAAGCTACGTTTTCATAAATAGATTTAGGAAATGGATTTGGCTTTTGGAAAACCATTCCCACTTTCATACGCACTTCTAAAGGGTCAACTTCATTTGATAAAATATCAAAACCAGAAGGTTGAAGAATGATTTTACCTTCGTACTTCACAGCTCCGTAAAGATCATGCATGCGGTTAAAACAACGAAGCAATGTTGATTTACCACAACCTGAAGGGCCGATAAGCGCTGTTACACTGTTTTCAAAAACTGGAAGACTCACCGAGTTTAAAACCGGACGAGGCGCCGCTTTGTCATAACTAAAAGTCAAATTTTGTACTTCGGCTTTAATATTCTTCATAACTACCACTTATATTTCTTTCTGAAACGGTAACGAATTAGAATCGCAAGAGTGTTTAAAACAAGAGTCATCGTAAGTAATACGATACCCGCAGCGGCAGCGTTTACATGAAATTCTTCTTGCGGGCGCGAGATCCAGTTAAACATCTGAATCGGTAACACCGTATAAGAATCCATTAACCACTGAAAGCTCACAAACGGAGCCTCAGTCATCACCGGAGGGGTTGGCAAGAATGCAATAAACGCCACAGCGCCCTCGGTCAGTAGTGGCGCTGTTTCACCAATCGCCCTAGAGAGCGCAATCACCACACCGGTCATAATACCACCGAAGCTGTAAGGTAAAATGTGATTACTCACCGTCTGCCATTTTGTAGCGCCCAGTGCGTAGCTGGCTTCACGAATATGATTTGGAATCGTGCGAATCGCTTCACGAGTGGTTACGATAATGATCGGCAAAATTAAAAGACCTAATGTCATACCGGCTGTTAAAATACTTTGTTTAAGACCAAACTGATAAACAAATAGCGATAGTGCCATGATCCCGTAAATGATCGAAGGAACCCCGGC
>CAMLRE010000348.1 GCA_946482355.1 uncultured Bdellovibrio sp. | reverse complement strand
AATTAAGCTTAAAGAAATTAAACAGTAAAATAAATTAGCCCCAATAATCGTAAGTAGCATCCAAGGCTTTGTTTTCGAAACGAAAAAATAACAAGACAGCGAATAAAGCGCATAAATCGTCGGAAGCGAAGCTAAGGTTTGAAGAGTAGAAACATTAATTCCTAAAAACAAAGAATAGCGAATAAGAATTAATCCAGTGAAACAAGCGCTTAAAACCGCGCCGATGCCATCTAAAAGAAAAATATTTTTTTCATTTAAACGCATGTTATTGGTGGCGATTTAAAAAATCGCGCAATTTTAAATTCATAAACTCAGGAAAATCCAACTGGCAGCAGTGTGATCCGTACGGTACTAAAACATATTCAGAACCATGAATTTGATCGACCAACTCTTTTTGATAACTTGGCGGCGTTAAAAAATCACGATCGCCGGCAATGATTAAGGCTGGTTTATCAATCGAAGATAAAACATTTGTCGCATCGAAATTTAGTAATTGTTCAAACAATCTAAAAAATAACGGAAGCTCTAAGCGCGAAACTCCGCGGCCGTACATTTCAATATCTTTAAATTGTGTAAGTTTAATATTAAATCCACCTGATAGTGCGGCCACTTGAAAAGCCACCGGATTATCAACCATGGCTCTCCACAGAGAATTCCACAGATCAGGAGATTTCGCGTGCTGAGTTTTAATAAACCGAAATAACGGTTCAACAAATTCTAAACCAAAAAGTTTTTTTAATGGATTACGGGCAAAACCATTAATAAGAGTTAGAGTTTTAAAAATTTCTGGAAACTGTTCAAAAGTTTTTAATTGATAAGGCACACCAAAACTATGACCCACAACATGCGCTGATTTATGACCCAAATGATTTAACAAACCTTTTAAATCAAAAGCCAAATGTTCAAAGGTCATGTTCTCTAAATTTTTAACGGGAACACTTTTGTGGTGGCCGCGAATATCAAATAAAATCACTTGATGAGTTTTAGAAAAAAACTCAACTTGCGGATGCCAGTGATTCATTAAACAAGCAATGCCGTAGATAAAAACAATAGGTTCACCTTTTCCGTGAACTTCGTAATAAATCGGAGTTCCGTCCATAGCGGTGTAATACCCAGTTTTTTTCTCAACAAATTGTGCACTCATTTTAAAATCGAAAGCTCCACTAAATTGGCGCCAAAAGACAACTGATCGCCACTTTCAATGGGATGTTGGGTAAAAGGTTGGCCATTGATAAGAATCTTATCACCGCACAGAGTTTCGATATAGGCTGTTTCGCCGACTTGGAAAAATTTGGCGATTTGTCCGGGTTGAGTAGGATCTTTGATGTTTAGATCAAGGCTGTTAAACCCCATCGCCCGTGGTCCGTAACTTAAGGTATAAAACTCATCCGTCTGCGGACCTTGTAAAAAGGTCAAACGCACCGGGTAAAGATAGAAGAAAAACTCGGTTAAAACAGGCTCCCACGTATCTGATTCTAAGAAGTCGACAAGCTCATCTTCCCAGTTGTCATAGCTAGGTTTAGGCTTTTCGATCACCTTAAAACCGGTTTGTCCCATATGAAAAATCAGCCCATTAATTAAGCTAAGAGACACCCCTTCAGACGAACCAGCGCGGATCTTGTTTCCTTCTAAAGCCCTGATTTTCCAAAGAAAGTTCTGATCTAGATAGATTTCAGCATGCACCGTCGCCATTTCGGGGTCGCCGAAATAACCTGACGAGAAAACAAAGTTTTCACGCATGGTCAGTATCTTTCCTTTTTGGGTTCCATCAAGAACCTGCAGAGCTAATTTCATCGAAATCCCATAGTCGTTGTGCTTTCAGCACAAAAAATATCATAGGCCGATGATCAGGCCTTGTCTACGTCTTGGGAGGGTGCTAAACCAGTTGAACATTAAAAGTCATCCTTGCTCCACCCATTGGGGGTTGGGGCTTTAACCGAAAGGAATATTCATGGACCAAAACTTAAAGCGTCCGTATGAGGTTGTTATCCTTATGCACCCAGACGCGAACTTAGAAGAGCAAAAAGCTCTTTTCACAAAAAACAAAGCAACTATCGCTGGTTATAAAGGTAACGTGCACTCAGTAGAAACTTGGGGCAAACGTACTTTATCAACTCCGATTGGCAAAATCCGTAAAGCTGTGTTCTTTCACTCAGTTTTCGAAGCTAATCCACAAGCGGTTCAAGAGCTTGAGCGTACAATGCGTATCAACGATAAAGTTTTACGCTTCATGCACACTCGCTTAGATGAACGTACTTCTCCAGCAAAACACTTAGAAGCTTTCAAAAAAGGCTTAGCTGAGTCAGCTGCTAAAGAAAAAGAACGTGAAGCAAAAGCTCAACTTCGTCGTCAAGCGGCTCAACAAGCTCGCATGGAAAGACAAGACGAAGAGTAATATTTGGCTGAAAGCCAATAACGAGTAAAACGATGTTGCCACAACAAGCCTCTAACAAAAAATATTTCTTATTAGCTGCAGTTTCTGCAGCGATGAGCATTATTTTTTCTGTGATGAGTGCTCCGTTTATTCGTGTGTTAGCAGCAACTAAATCCAAAATTTTTTGGTTGGTTGGCGTTGTTTTCGTGTCTTCATTATTTTTTCTGAAGATGAACCTGGTCGCAATTTATGTAGGGGCAATTTGGATGACTTTAGGCCTTTACAGTGAATTGGAAAAGAAGGGCATCACGTGGAAAAAATCAGGCGCCTTATCGGTTTTTGCCGGTGTAGCGTTTGGAGCTATCAGCTTCCTTGCGATTACGAAGTGGTCAGTAGATCACGAGTTATTCAAACAGGTTATTGATCCGCTCATGGTTTCATTAAAACAGGTTTTACCCGATGAAAATTTCGAAACAAAAGCCGTTATGATGTTTATGCCGGGATTACTGGCTTCTGCATTGATCAGCGCATTAGCTGTTTCACTTGTATTCGAAGCTCAAATTTTCCAGGCCTTTCAAATCAAACGTGAAAGACTTGCTTCAGGACTTAAATGGTTGGAGTTCCGATTACCCGATATGTTTATTTGGGTTTCGTTATTCTCTTTTTTATTCTCAGTAGTAGAAACGCCATTTCATTTCCTTCAAGTGATCGCCATTAATTTAGCGGTTGTAAGTATCGTTAGCTTTTTCTTTCAAGGGATTTCAGTTTTTGAGTTTGCTATGCGAATTTTTAGAGTTGGCAGAATAACAAAACTTTTACTTTATCTTTTAATCATCACGTGGGCATTACCCGTTATCACAGTTTTAGGATTTGCTGATTACTGGGTGGATTTTCGCCGTCACATGAGAAAAAAAGTTAAAGTGAGTTAAGCCTTAATAGGCGTAAATAAAGGATTAAGACAATGAAAGTAATTTTACAAAAAGACGTTAAAGACTTAGGAAAAGTTGGCGATCTAG
>CAMLRE010000347.1 GCA_946482355.1 uncultured Bdellovibrio sp. | reverse complement strand
TTATCTGCTGCAGGCCTGGTTGAAACAACCTTAGGCCCAAAAGGTGGATACCGACTAGCTCGTGCCGCCTCCACAATTACCTTTCTAGATATTGTTGAAGCTATCGAAGGCACAAAAAAAACATTTAATTGCCAAGAAATTCGCAGAAACAATCCTTGTATTCCAAAAAATTCAAAAGTTTTCTCAGGCACCTGCGGAATTGCTTCAGTTATGAATCAAGCTGACCAAGCCTGGAGAAATGTTTTAAAGCAGAAAAAATTGTCCGACATTGCCAAAGAAGTTGAACAAGTTTTAGAAGAAGACCACATCAAAAAAACTTCAGAGTGGTTTCAGAAGAAACTTTAGGAAGATATATGACAGCGAAGAAGGCAGCTAAAAAAAAGAAATCAAAAATCGGCAAAATGAAGGCTTATCCTAACTTTGATGCTTGGGCTGATGATCAAATCAATGATTGGCAAGAGCCTATTAAGTTTTTTCGTAAACTGATAAAGACTGATTTTAAAATGCTGACTGAATTTGTTAAATGGGGCAATGGCTGCTGGGTTTATAATGATATTCCGGTTTGTTATATGTATGGCGGCTACAAAGCTCATGTGCAGTTTGGATTTTTCGGAGGCTCAGCCCTTAAAGACCCGAAAGGTCTACTTCAAGGCGAAGGTAAATTTATCCGCGCCATTCGGCTAAAAACTAAAAAAGATATCGACAAGGCTTACGTGACTAAACTCATTCGCCAAGCCGTTAAAAATGTTAAGGCTATGAAGGACTAAAAAATGAAAACAATTTATTTCACAGCTTGCAGTCTTGATGGTTTTATCGCCGATAAAAATGATTCATTAACATGGCTTTTTAAAAACGGGCCAACAGATATTAGCTTTATCGATGAATTTGTGGCAACGATTGGCTCAATCGCCATGGGGGCTTCAACTTACCAATGGCTTTTAGATAATTTAAATGATCAACCTTGGCCGTATAAAGTACCGTGTTTTGTGTTCACTCACCGCCAGTTTAAAACCATGGAAGGCGCTAATGTGCGTTTTGTTCAAGGTGATGTGGTTGAACGTCATAAAGAATTAATAAAGCTTGCTGGTGATAAAAACGTTTGGCTTATGGGTGGCGGAGACCTTGTCGGCCAGTTTCACGATCATGGTTTAGTTGATGAAATGCATATCCAAACCGTAGCCGTGTTTTTAAACGAAGGTAAAAAGCTTTTTAACCGCCGTACTGAAACCGCTTTTAAGATTAAAGAAATTCGCCAACGTGGCGATACTTGTGTTGAGGTTATTTATAATGTCAGAGGTTAGCCCACTTATTACTTGGGACGAGTTTTTAAAAGTCGATATTCGTGTAGGAACTATTTTAGAAGCGACCGAATTTCCTGAAGCGAAAAAGCCTGCGTATAAATTAAAAATTGATCTTGGAGAACTTGGAGTTAAAAAAAGCTCAGCACAGATTACAGCGGCTTATAAACCTGAAGATTTAGTCGGAAAACAAGTTTTATGCGTGGTAAATTTTAAACCCCGCCAAGTGGCCAACTTTATGTCTGAAGTTTTAACTACCGGTTTTTACTTAGATGAAAAAACAATTATCTTAGCGACGACTGAACAAAAAGTTCAGAACGGCGCTAAGTTACTTTAAGAAAAATTACTGTACGTTAACAGCGTTGAATTCCGGCGAGTTGTAATCAACCACTTTTCTAAAACGTGCAGCTTCTGGTTTATCTAAATTGATTCCGCCCTCTAAAATGGCGAACTTTTCAGTTAATGTCACACGTTCAATCTCAACGCCTGTGATGCCCGCTAAGGTATTAGCAATGCCAGAAATAATTTTTGAATTGATCGCAAAGGGCAAAGATAAAAGTTTAGCAAGACCACCTTTTTTATCAGCGTCAGCACCGATTGAAAGAACTTGAAGTTTTAACGGCATTAATTCAACTTTTCCCCCTTCGGCTGAATTATGTAATAACTTACTGAAAAAGCCTCCTGAAAGCGACTTGCCTAAAAAATCAAGCTCAATCCGAAATCTAGAATCATCTTTAACTTCAGCACAAACATAGATTAAATGTTTATCTTTATCCAGTTTTACCGAAGCTAAGCTTGTTGGAATAATCGAAAATTGAATATCGTCTTCAGGCTTAACAAAAGCTTCACCGATGGCACTATATTTAAGATCAGAATCGGTAAGCTGACCACTGACTTCAAGATTAACAATTGTTGAATCAGGCCATTTTTCATTATTTCTTTTATAAATTTCTGAGGCATAGTTTGTAATAGCGTTGCCACGAAGTTTACAAACGCTCGATTCAGCCATCGCGTAAGAGTTCATTAACAACAAAGCTAAAAATAAACGAATGATTGAAGTTTTCATTATTGGCCTCTTCTTTCAACGTTAAGCTTGGCATCTAACGAAAATGAACGTGTTTCTTTTAAAGGATTAATATTAGAGCGTCCTTTAAAGTGTAAAATGTAATTCGATAAAGTGACATCAACCTTGATGTTTTGCAGTAAGTACTTTTCTGTATCGCGCTGTTGATCTTTATCAAAAGAAAACTTAATTCCCACCTCTTGCACTTCACTCATAATATCAGCTGCCGAAGCCGGGCTTGATAAAAATTCAAATCTTGAAGGCAAAAGATCAGTTAATAGGTTTCTTAAAGCTGCTTGGTTTTGATCATCACTTTTAAAAGTAAGCTTAATATCGCCTACGATTGAATCTTCGTAAGTTGGTGTGTAACCGATTTTTTGTAATAATCTAAAAGCGCCTTCAAATTCTAATTCACCGGCTTGCTTTAAAGCGGCGAAAAACGAAGTCAGTTTCGGCTCCCAATCAAGTTTAAAAACGATTTCTTCATTTTTATCGTTATTAGCCCAGATATAAATCGAATTGATCTTTGCATCTGACAATAATTTATCTTTGGCTACTTCAAACGCACAAGCGCCGATTTTTTTATACTTAAATGTCTTTTGCGTGCGGTTACTTGTGTAAGTGCAAAGATTTGAATGTAAACCAAAATTTTTCTGTAATGAGGTTTCACTGTTCCAGAACACAAAACTTGCTAAACTATATAGTACCGCGTAGTTGGTGTTTTCCAGATCCGGTTTCGACGGCCATGCTGATTCGCCGGCTTTTACAAAGCTACTTAAGCAAGTCGCGATTATTAAAATGGCTGCAATAATTTGTTTTTTCATAAGTTATTCCAGTTTATTTAGAAATTTTAAATTTAATGGCCGGAAAGCTTTGATTTGTCTGCGTATTTAAGAAGTAATAACCGCCTAAAGCGCAAGTATCAAATTTATCTGCGGCCGAATTTGTACTATCCGTAATCGAACAATTGCCAGACACTTTTGAAGTCACTTTTAAATTCGACTTATCTTGAATGTCTAATTCTTTAAGAGCGCGC
>CAMLRE010000346.1 GCA_946482355.1 uncultured Bdellovibrio sp. | reverse complement strand
AGGTATCAACGTAGCTGGTAAATTCGCTTTAATCAGCCGCGGTGAAATCACTTTCGCTGACAAAGTTAAAAATGCTTTAGCAGCTAAAGCCGCTGGTGTAGTTGTTTACAACAACACGACTGGTTTAATGCAAGGTGCTTTAACTGAAGATGGTTCTGAATTAGACGTAGCGGTAGTTATGATCGAGCAAACTGTTGGTCAAAAACTAGTTGAGCAAATCAAAGCTGGCCAAAAAGCTTCTGCAGCGATCTCTACTTCAGCTTCTGACTACGCTATGTTCGATGGTACTTCAATGGCAACTCCACACGTTGCTGGTGTTGTAGCGTTAATTAAATCTGCAAACAAAAAATTAACTCCAGCTCAAGTAAGAACAATCTTAGCTACTACAGCTATCCCTCTTACTCCGAACGACCAAAACCAATACGGTAAAGGTATGGTTCAAGCTGATAAGGCTGTTCACATGGCTGTATCTGGTAACGTTGAGTAATTAGATACTCTTTCATCTAATGAAAAAACAAAAACCCAAGGTGATGAACCTTGGGTTTTTTTATGCCTGAAATCATTTTATTTTTTTTACTGAACGATGTTTTTGCCAGAGTTTGATTGAATCACTGTTGGTGGGGCCTGTTGTTGTTGCGCCGGTACGTGATTTGGGTCTTGGTTGGGTTGGCCGTTGTTCATATTTCCCATAGGAAACGAAGATCTTAAAACGAATTGAACATCTCCGCCGGTTGTCATCACGTTATTATCTTCATTCATAGAACAAGGTACTTCGTATGATCCGTATTGGTCTTCTGGATCGTCATAAATAAGATTACCTGAGTTAGAAACGCCGACTAAAATATTTTGTTTAACGAAGCTTCCGGCTTTTAAAGTTACTGTGCCTTGAGCTCTGCCGTGTGTGTAATTCACAGCGATCGTAAATGAACCATCAGGGCTGATGTTTAACCACGTAGTTTTCATCGGGTAACCTTTTGGAGAGTTTCCGACATTTTCACTTGTGCATTTTTTTGCGTGAGCGAAAGTTGAAAGGGCTAGAATAGACGCGATTGTGATGATTTGTTTTTTCATAACGGGTTTGAATTGCAGCTGTTGGACCAATCGCAATGCTGATCAAACCCCATTAGTTTTTAGTTTAACTGTCTAAGAAAATTGAAGTGACGAAAAATGAATTACAGCCGTCTCATTATGAGATTTAAAAAGGTAGGCTGGCCGTACGCGGCCATACCTTTTAAAGCATGATTGATAAAGTGAATGATAAATCGGTTGAGTCGATTTTATCAAAATAAAGATCTACATCTTTTCCTGAAGTGAATTGTGGGCCTTCAACTTCTTTAAATTGATTCACGTTATATTGAACGCCTAAACCCACATAGCGAAACGGAAAAAACACCACACCGGCTGTGTAAGTTTGGCCGTTTAAAGTCATTTCTTGCGAAGATCCTTCAGCTTCAAAAGCTAATTTATTCATGGGCGAATAACCTAAGTAAATTTTCATTGCGTTCATGGCACTTACGCCAATTTGAAACCCGGCAATCGTGTGAGTGAATGAAGGTTTGTCGTTAAGGTTACTTTCGATTTCAGCTTTACCGCGTAATTGTTCGCCGGCTAACAATAAGCTAACACCAGCCGCTGATTGCACGCCTAATTTAAGGCTGGCCACAGGGCCTTTCATCGAAAATTTAGTTAAGCTATTAGATAGGGTAGTCAGCTTTAATGTTTCTTCTTTATAGCCGATTCCAGGTTCGATAATAACAGCACCGGCAGCCTTTGCTTTTGATGTAATTCCAGATGTCGTCACTAGCAAAACTAAAAATAAGATCGCATTTTTGGTCATGGACGTTGTTCTCCGTTTTGGTTGTGGTTTTTATTCATTTTAAGCCAATTCTTCATGAGAGTATGAGCAATAAATTGCCTCTGTATGTGAAGTTGGACTATAGTGCATAGCCATATGTCATACGGTGCTGAAAAAATTAACTACGAAAACAAAACTGAATTTTACAAAAAGCTGAACGAAGAGCTTGTTCATAATCTTGATAAGCATTGGTTCACGAATCTATCGCAGTTTTCAGCTCTGGTATTTGACCAGCTTCCAGATATTAATTGGGTTGGATTTTATTTAAACGTGTCTGAAGAGCTTATCCTGGGCCCTTTTCAGGGAAAACCTGCCTGCATGAAGATTGCTTTTGGCCGTGGCGTGTGTGGTACATCGGCCGCTAAGCGCGAACCTATCTTAGTTGATGACGTGGATGCTTTTCCTGGCCATATCGCCTGTGATTCGGCGTCGCGCTCTGAAATCGTTATTCCGTTACTTAAAGGGGATAAAGTTTTAGGTGTGTTAGATGTGGATTCGCCAAGTTTAAAACGTTTTACCCAAGAAGATGTAGCTGGACTAAAGGTTATGACTGAAACTCTTCTTAAAACGACGCAAATTACTTTGTAATTTCAAAGCCGGTTTCAGAGCTATTCTAGACCAACGATGAGGCCTTTTTAAACGAGCTTTTGCCGATACGAAAGTATGTCAAATGCAGCATTTAAAACAGCAAAAACTCAGCCTAAAAAGTTAGATTATTTATCAGAACTTCGTTCTTTGTATCATTCGCTTGATACCGAAGAGAGGTTTAAATCCATTAATCAATTAGCGTTAGAAAAAAATTCTGATTCGACTCGTGAATTAATTCATATTTTTAACGAATGCGGCTGGCGCGAAACAAAGTTTCAAATCTTAAAATCTATTGTCGCAAATCCAGATTTACGCTGTTTAGAATTTTTATGTGCACAAGCCCAACAAACTGAAGACATTCCGTTAGCTGAAGCGGCTCTTCAAGCATTAGGCGAAACAAAAAGTATTTGGGCGGCCAGATTTTTATCTGAGTTTTATAAATTTGCTCCTGAAACTTTAAAGCCAGCCTGCGTATTAGCTTTAGGTAAACTGTCTGACCGAAGATTATTGCCTGAGTTTTTACAAGATTTAGACAGAGCTTTTAAATTACAACAAACGTTATTAGTTAAAAACTTAGTGTTAGCGTTAGGCGAGTTAAAAGCGCAAGCCGCTATTCCGATGCTTGTGACTATTGCGAAAAACAAAAACTTTCGTGATGTGGCTTTAAGTGCTGTTGTTAGTCTTGGTAAAATTGCTAAAAACACAAAAGTTTTTAATGAACTGGAAAGTTATTTTAAAAACGATTCTTTTGAATATCAAATCTTTAACGCAGCTAAAAGCCAATGCCAATTCAGATCTGATTGGAAGTTAGAAGATTATTTAAATAAAATTATCACGCAAGGTACATTTCACCCGGCGTTATTATTAGAATTTAATTCGTTTCCGGTAGCTGACGTCAAAGCAGCGCTTGATATGTTAGCCGAAGATGAATTAAGCCCGATGTTATTTCAAATCTTAGCTAAGATTGAATTTCCGGAAGTGGTGGCGTGGTATAAAGAATACAGC
>CAMLRE010000345.1 GCA_946482355.1 uncultured Bdellovibrio sp. | reverse complement strand
CACGCGTTTGATGCGAACCTTATCGGTAAACAAACAGTAAATGTTCGCATGGCTCAAGTGGGTGAAAAATTTAAAACTCTTAAAGAACAAGACATCACGTTAAAAGGTGATGAGTTATTAATTACTGACAGCAATGGCCCTGTGGCTTTAGCGGGTGTGATCGGTGGACTACATTCAGGTGTTAACGACAGCACGACAAATATTTTCTTAGAGTCTGCGAACTTTAAAGCGATGTCTGTGCGTAAATCGTCTCGCCAACACGGGATTGAAACAGATTCTGCGTACCGCTTTTCTCGCGGTGTAGATCCATCACAAACTTTCGAAATTATGGACCGTGCGGTCAACTTAATCTTACAAGTGGCTGGTGGTGAAGCTTACGGTGATCATTACGACATCTATCCAAAACCAGTGACAAAATCTCCGGTTAAGATTTCAGTTCAAACAATTACTGATCGTTTAGGCTACACAGCTGATGCAAAAACGTTTGAACAATATATGACAGGTCTTCACTGTAAAGTGGATAGAATCGGTGAAGGTCAATACCACATCACACCGCCGTTATTCCGTTTCGATTTAGAACACGATATGGATTTAGTTGAAGAGTATGCACGCCTTAAAGGTTACGAGCATATCACTGAAACGCTTCCTACGTTTGCAGCTGAACCTGCTAAACATGATGAAAAATACACTTCAAATCAAAAGCTTTCGTTGTTTTTACGTGGTGAAGGTTACGATCAGGCGTTTAACTATGCGTTCTTATCTGAAAACGAAGAGAACAAGTTTTTAACGAACGCTGATATTTTTAATAAACTAGGTCTTACGATGGATGCGCAAGCCGTTAAGCTTCGTAATCCGTTAAGCGAAGATCTAAACGTTATGCGCAGATCAATGATTTATCCAATCTGGAAAAACGTTCGTGAGAACTTCCATGCGGGAAATCACGCAGGATCATTATTTGAAATCGGTTCAACTTTTTCAAAAGTAACAGATTCAGTACGTCCAGAAGTTTCTTACAAAGAAACTCGTAAATTAGTATTAGCTTCTTGGGGTGAAGGTTTTGGTCTTTACGCTAAAAACTATCCATTAGTTTATAAAATCAAATCAACCCTAGAGAGCTTATTTCAAAGTTTACAAATTTCAGCTTACACAGTAGCGCCAAACGGCGAAGCCCCAGCGTACCTTCATAAAGGTCAATGGGCTTCAATCGTTGTTGAAGGTAAAGCTGTGGGTTATATCGGTACGGTTCATCCAGTTTTACTAGCTGATGAAAAAATTCGTGTGCCGGTAGCAGTAGCTGAAATTAATTTAGATTTATTATTAGCTGGTCAACCACGTCCGACAAAATTCAAATCGGTATCGGCGTTCCAACCTGTGGATCGCGATTTCGCATTTGTGATGGAATCAGATAAAATGGTGGGTGATTTAACGAAAGAAGTTAAAAAAGCAGTGGGTGCAAATCTTCAGTCAATGACAGTATTTGATGTCTACACGGGCGATAAACTTCCGGCAGGGCAGAAATCGGTGGCGTTACGAGTGCGTTTACACAGCCAAGATCAAGCTTTAACTGAAAGCATGATCACTGAAATTTCGCAAAAAGTAGTAACAGCTGCGCAGAAATCTGTTGGAGCTAACTTAAGATAGAGATACGCTTATATTGTAGGTCTGTCTTCGACAGAACCAAAGGATTGGAACTATGGCAGGGCAAAACATCGGAAATTCAACAGTCACAAAAGCTGACATCGTTGAAAAAGTTTATGAGAAAATTGGTTTTTCTAAAAAAGAAGCCAGCGAACTTGTAGAGCTTGTGTTTAATTCATTGAAAGAAACTTTACACAATGGTGAGAAAGTTAAAATTTCAGGATTTGGTAATTTCGTTGTGCGCGGTAAAAGCGAACGTAACGGTCGTAATCCACAAACAGGTGAGCAAATTAAAATTTCTGCCCGCCGTGTTTTAACTTTCAGACCAAGCCAAGTTCTTAAAGCCATGTTAAATGGTGAAGAGTACGAACATCTCATCGGTAAAGAAGACGAGGATGATGATGAATAGTAATGACAACAGTCAGGAAAACAGTCCTGACACGCAAAAAGAGAATGCTCACTTTGAAATTTTTCAAACTGAGTTTGAACTTCAACTAGAAGATAATTTCTTAACTGAAGAAGCTCTGGAAAAAGAAGCTTCTGTAGCTAAAGAAAAAGAAGCTTTAGAAACTGCAAGCCGTAATCTTAAAGCGGAAGCTGAAGCATTTCCTTCGGTTTTAGTTGATGATCAGCTTATGCAAGAGATCGCGTCGATTCCAGATCGTTTTGGTTTTAAAATCGGTGATGTTGCCGATCTATTAGGAATCAAACAATATGTTCTTCGTTATTGGGAACAAGAGTTTGAATTACTAAAACCTAAAAAAGCTTCAAATAACCAGCGTTTTTACACGAAAAAAGATGTCGAAAATGCGTTTTTAATCCGTAAGCTTTTATACCGCGATAAGTTCTCGATTGAGGGCGCTCGCCAGGCCTTAAAAGACGTTAAATTCGTGGTTAAGAAAGAAAAAGACAAAGAAAAGGATTTTTCTTCTGTGATCCAAAAGATGGATTTTGTACAGGATCAGATCAAGAATTTCGTCTCTGAAATCAGAAAAACGAAGAGTTTTTTCAATTAACTTGTCCTTTTGGTGTAGAGGGCTTATCACAGTCCTCTATGCAAAATGATAATAATTCCTCAGACACTGCTCCAACTAAACTTTTTTCTGATTTGGAGCTTATTGAGCCACTTCAACGTGCGCTACGTGATTTACGCTACGAAAAGCCAACCCCAATCCAAGAACAAGCTATTCCGTTATTACTTAAAGGCCGCGACCTATTAGGTTGTGCGCAAACAGGTACAGGTAAAACAGCAGCTTTTGCTTTACCGTTATTACAAAACTTAGCTAAATCTAAAGCTCGCCCGGGTCGTCGTCAGGCGCTGGTTTTAGTGTTAGCGCCCACGCGTGAGTTAGCGCTTCAGATTCATCAAAACTTCGAAGATTACGGTCGTTACCTTGATATGAAGACAGCTGTTATCTTTGGTGGTGTTGGCCAAAGCCCGCAAGTTAAAGATCTTTATGAAGGTGTAGATGTCTTGGTAGCAACACCAGGGCGTTTATTCGATTTATTAGAACAAAAGCATGTGTACTTAGATAAAGTGCAAGCTTTCGTCTTAGATGAAGCCGATCGTATGATGGATATGGGCTTTATTAACGATATCCAAAAAATTCTTAAAATCTTACCGAAGCAACGTCATAACTTATTTTTCTCGGCAACAATGCCAAAAGATATCGCCAAACTTGCAGAATCAATCCTAAGAGATCCGGCAAAAGTAGAAGTGGCACCTGAATCAAGTACCGCTGAAAAAGTTGAGCAGTGGGTGATGTACGTTGATAAACCTAAAAAACGTGATCTTTTAAAACATGTTTTACAAGA
>CAMLRE010000344.1 GCA_946482355.1 uncultured Bdellovibrio sp. | reverse complement strand
GCTTACCTTAAACAAGAAAATGCGTTCTTAGCGGCGAAGTTAGATAATATCGTGTTCGCTGGCCTAAATGAGAAGCACTTAACCCTGCAAGCGGCCGCTCAATTTTCGTTTTTAGCAGACCAAATGAGTCAGGCGGAAACTCACCAAAAATTACAAGGTTTTATTGATTCGTTCTTTGGAGAGGGCTACACTTTTACTGTTGTTAAGGCAAAAGTTGCTTCAGGGGATTCTGCCAAAAGCATGAATCAAAAAATCGAAAAAGAAACTGAAGACAAAATAACAACTGAGATTATGCAAGACCCCCGCGTGCAAGCTGCACAACGAGTCTTCAAAGCTCAAGCAAAAATTATTTCGAACAAGGAGTAGACCGTGAAAGGTTTCGGCGGAATGAACGGCATGGCTGGCTTAATGAAACAAGCTAACCAAATGCAAATGAAAATGAAAAAGCTTCAAGAAGAATTAGCAACTCGTGAATTCACTGGCACAGCTGGTGGTGGCGCAGTAACAGCTAAAGTTAACGGCGAAAACAAAATCTTAGCGTTAACTATCAATCCTGATGTGATCAAATCTGGCGATGCTGAAATGTTACAAGACTTAGTAACTGCAGCCGTTAACGACGCTTTAAAAACTGCCAAAGATGAATCTTCAAAAGAGATGTCTAAAATCACTGGCGGCATGAATATTCCAGGAATGTTCTAGTCGATGTTACATATCCCCGCTTTGGAGAAATTAGTACACGAGCTTTCACGCTTACCAGGCGTTGGCCCTAAGACGGCACAACGTTTGGCGTTCTATATTTTAAAAAGCAAAGAATCTTACCCAGAAAAATTATCTGAAGCTTTAATGCGCGTTCAAACCGAAGTGCATTCTTGCCCAGAATGTTTTAACTACACTGACCGTGAACTTTGCAAATTCTGCGAAGACGCTCACCGTGGTAATGATTCAATCTGTTTGGTTGAAGAACCTTCAGATATTTTTCGTATCGAATCTTCAGGCGCATTCCGCGGCCGTTATCATGTTCTTCACGGAGTCATTTCTCCGTTAGAAGGCATCACAGCTAAAGATTTAAAAATTCAAGAGCTAGTGAACAAGATCCAAAAAGGTCTTGATGGTGAAGGCCCAGAGATCAAAGAAATCATCTTAGCACTAGATGCAGACCTTGAAGGCGATACAACAGCTTTATACCTTGCTAAAATCTTACAAGGTAAAGGCGTTAAACTTTCTCGTATTGCGCATGGTATTCCATTAGGTGCTGATATTGATTTCGTTGATGACCGCACTATGGGCCGCGCTTTAGAGAACAGGATTGAACTCTAAATGTCTTTATTTAATTACAATGCTAAAGAAATTCACTGCAAGATTGTTTATTACGGTCCATCGTTGGGCGGTAAAACAACAAACATCCAATGGATGTACCAATCTTTAGCGCAAGACCAAAAATCAAAGTTAATGGCTTTAAACACTGAAGTTGAAAGAACTTTGTTATTTGATTTCTTACCGCTGGATATCGGTGAAATTCGTGGTTTTAAAACACGATTTCATGTTTACAGCGTTCCAGGACAAATTGTTTACGATGCTACCCGCAAGCTTATTCTACAAGGTATTGATGGTATTATCTTCGTGGCTGACTCACAGGCTGACCGCTTAGATGAAAACCTACAAGCTCTTGATAATTTAGAGAAAAATCTTATCCAGCAAGGGTACGACATCAAAGACATTCCTTTAATTTTACAGTATAATAAACGTGATCTTCCGACAGCGTTACCCATCAGTGAACTTCGCAAACATTTAAATCGTTTTAACGCTCAGGAAATCGAAGCTTGTGCCTTTGAAGGTAAAGGTGTACTTGAAAGCTTCAAGATGATGTCGAAGTCGATTATCCAAACTCTAAAAGGCGGAGCTACGGTATAGACTTCTTGGGAAGTTTTATGAACGATGCTCAATTGATTACTGAGATTAACAAACTTAAAAAAGAAAAAGACGTAGCTCTTTTAGCTCACTATTACGAAGATGGCGTGATTCAAGATTTAGCCGATTACGTGGGTGATAGTTTTTATCTTTCTAAAATGGGTCAGCAAGTTCCCAATAAAAATATTCTTTTAGCCGGCGTTGTTTTCATGGCTGAAAGTGTGAAAATTTTAAATCCGGAAAAAACTGTTTTAGTTCCTGACACTGAAGCGAGCTGCTCACTTGTAGAAGGTGCTCCTTACGACAAATACTTAGCTTGGCGTAAACAGTACCCTGATGCGATTTGTGTAACTTACATTAACTCTTCAGCTGAAGTGAAATCGATTTCAGATGTGATTATTACTTCTAGCAACGCTAAACAAATTGTTGAATCAATTCCTAAAGACAGAAGAATTCTTTTTGGGCCCGATCAGCATTTAGGTAAATGGTTATCAAAACAATTAAACCGTGAATTCATCTTATGGCCAGGCGCTTGTCAGGTTCATATTTTATTTAATGCTGGAAGATTAAAACAGCTTATCGCTGAAAATCCAGATGCTTTAGTGATCGCACACCCTGAATGTGACGACGAAATTTTAAAATACGCGACAGTGATTGGTTCAACATCTCGTTTATTAGAAGAAGTTGAACAGAATAAATCTTTTAAGAAATTTATCGTAGCGACTGAAACAGGTATCTTTCACCAGATGCAAAAACTTCGTCCTGATGCTGAATTAATTCAGGCACCGGTGGTTGATGAAAACTGCATGTGCAATGACTGCCCGTTCATGAAAATGAATAACTTAGAAAAAATTCATCGCGCCCTTTTAACTTTTAAACCCGAAGTTAAACTTGATGAAGCGTTAAGAAATAAAGCTTACGCATCACTTGATCGCATGATGAAAATCACTAGCAACAAACCTGTAGAATGGCCTGCGCAGTTTAATGGGTAATGCTCCTTCGTTTACAGATTTATTTAATCAATTTGCCGCGTTTGTTGAACGTGACAGTGGCCTTATGGCTTCTGGGCTTATCTTAGAAGAATTTAGCTCTAAAAACCCCGTACACCGTTTAAATATTCGTATGGGTATTGTTGAAAGTAATGTTTTAACAAAAGAAGAAAACGATTCTCTTTTAGATTTAAATAAACGCCCTAAAACAAAAGACTGGAACTTTTCAATTTCACACTCTGATAAAGTCGGCGGCTATATTCAGTCAGATCAAATCTTAGGAATGGATATCGAGCGCAGCGAACGCGTGCAACGCCGAATTATCCAGCGCGTATCGAGTGAAAAAGAAATGGCTGAAGCACCGGGCCCTGATTACTTATGGACAGCTAAAGAAGCAGTCTTTAAGGCTTTATCGCTTGAAGTGATGTCACAGGCCGTTGTCGGTCAATGGCAACCAACGTCGTTTGAAAATACATTCAAATTTCAGGCGATAGCGCCAAATGGTCTCAAGTTGAAACACAATTTGGGCTATTCACAGCGAATTTTGGATCACAATTGGACGATCTTTTTT
>CAMLRE010000343.1 GCA_946482355.1 uncultured Bdellovibrio sp. | reverse complement strand
ATTTTCATGCGCACTAAAACGTTAGATAATAAGTCAGATTTAGTTTCAACTTTTTGAAGTAATGCTAAGGCGTCAGTGCCTTTGCCTTCTGAAGTTAAGATATCAGCTAATTCAAGACCTGCGATTTGAGCTGCCACAGTGCCAGTGTTTTCATTAACGAAAGCTTCAAGTTCTGCTTTTAAAGCGTTTACATCAACAGGAATAGAAGCAACTTCTTCTTTTTTGTCGGCTGATTTGTCAGCCGCTTTAAATTTGTCTTCTTTGTATTTTTTAACTTTAGCATCGATCGCAAAGAATTTTTCCTGAGAGGCTTTTTCTTTTCTGATCGAGTTTTGTGTTACAAGTGTACCAATTAGGCCTGCCACGATAACAAGACCTGCGATACCTAAAATTCCTTTTACATTTTTTTCTAAAAATTCCATTTCAATTTCTCTTTCTTCTCTAAGCTGCAATAATTATCTGTTGTTAACTTCTTTTAATGTAGTAAATGCGCGGAACGATTTACCTGGGTGACGCTGTTTAAGTTTACCAATTGTGTTGATACGCTCTTCAGCCATACGGTCAGCCGCAGTGTGTGTTCCGATATTATCGCGTTTAGCGATTTCAAATACTTTTTTAACATTGTCATAAACTTTACGAGTTTTTTCAAACGCGCGGTCTGGAGAATAACCTTCAAGTTCTACGAATACGTTCATTAAACCACCGGCATTCACCACGTAGTCTGGAGCGTATAAAATACCTAATTCACGTAAGTGATCACCGTGACGGGCTTCAGCTAATTGGTTATTAGCTCCACCAGCGATAACTTTACATTTAAACTTAGAGATAGTTTGATCATTCACCACAGCACCTAAAGCACAAGGAGCTTGAATGTCACAATCAACGGCTAAGATATCTTCAACAGAAACAGCTTTTACACCGTATTGATTAACGATTTTAGCCACGCGAGCTTGATCGATATCAGCTACAGTAATTTGAGCGCCTTCTTCAGTTAAGTATTTAACTAAGTTAGAACCTACGTTACCAAGACCTTGAACCGCTACGCGCATTCCTTTTAAAGCATCAGTACCGAATTTTTCATGAGCCGCAGCCTTGATACCCATTAATACACCGTGAGCTGTATATGGAGATGGATCACCAGAACCGCCGAAATCTTTTGGAATACCAGTTACCCATGGAGTTTCCATGTAGATGTATTCCATATCTTTTTCACCAGTACCAACGTCTTCAGCTGTGATGTATTTACCATTTAATGAATTTACGAAGTGACCAAAAGCACGGAATAAACCTTCAGATTTTTGTGTTTTAGGGTCACCGATGATAACCGCTTTACCGCCACCTAAGTTAAGGCCAGCAGCAGAAGCTTTGTAAGTCATACCTTTAGAAAGTCTTAATACGTCAGTTAAAGCTTCGTCTTCGTTTTTGTAGTTCCACATGCGTGTACCACCAAGAGCCGGGCCTAACGCCGTATTATGAATAGCGATGATAGCTTTAAGACCAACATCTTTATCGTGGCAAAATAAAATCTCTTCGTGTTCACCGTGTTTTGCGATCATTTCAAAAGTACCCAAACGAAACTCCTTCGATATCTTGGTATATGTCCAATTTATGTGAAGTAGTTTTGCCATTTTAGACTCAAATGACAACCGATAATCGTTAGAGTTTATTGCTTAGCGCCAATTACAGACTAAGTTCTTTAATTTTAAGCACAACTTCTGGCTGATCTTTATGAAGAAAAATAACTTTGAAAAACGATTGATAATCTTTTACGGGAATTAAAATGCGGCCGATTTTAGATTTAATTTTTTGATCGTTTTGACCACTATTTAGGCCACAGTTAAATTCAAGAAAAGCAGCCACATATTGCTTTACGCCGAGAGTGAGAACTTCGAACTGCCCAGAACATTCACATTTAAAATCGGTAGCGTCTTTAACGTCGCCAGATAATAAAGTTTTCTGCTCACCATCAAATGATACGGTATTTAAAAGGTCTTTGTTTTTTCCGAGTGTTTCAAAAGAAACAGCCAGATTTACTGGCTGTCTTTGGGTCTGCTTTTTAGCTGTATTAGCCGCAAAGCTAGTTGATGAAAATGTTAAAATAAGAGCTAACAATTTAAGGGTTTGCACCCAATTATTATTCTAAATCTTTGAACTCTTGCGCAAGTCTTTTGTCGTTTTGTTGCTGAGAAGCTGCGCTGTGCTTTTTCTCTTTAGCAAAAGTTAACATATCTTTTTTAGTTCTAACGTGAACTGTTTGAGCGTTATCTGCGATTACTTGTGAGCCAGTATCTGGCGTTTGAGCGGCGATACGGCTTGTTTCAACAGTTTCTTTGATTTGTTTGTGCAGTTGATTTTGAGCTTGAGAGTTTTCTTTAATAATCGCATCAAAATCCACCGAGTCAGCTGCATAAGCTTGTGAGCCTAAAACCATCATTGAGATTAAAGCTAAAGATTTTAATGTTTTCATATAAACTCCTTATTTACAGGTTTTTATTGCAACCTTAGGACCCATTATCAGGTCTCAACTTGAGACAACTTAAGGGCTCAGATCGGTTAAAACCAATTAGGAATTTTTATGAGCTGTAAAATAATTTTACATAGGCCAAAAAGCGCTTACATATTAGGGGCTTATACCGTAAATATGACTTTCTATGATACAGGCCTTCGTGACCCAAATTTACAATAAGCCTTTGGCTGCACCCAAAATTCTTCGTTCTTTAAGTAACAAGTTACTCGAAGACGTCGAGAACCTATTAGCTTCGGACGAAGTCGGTCATAAGTGGTCAGATAAAAATTATGTTTCAGGGTATACCAGTTACGGGTCAGTCGATAAGCTTCATTTAGTATTACCGAACTTCAAAAAATTAGAGCAAGCCCTTGAAATTCATCTGAAAAACTATTTAAGCTCGCTTGAATATGACATTAAGGCCTCAGACCTTTATTTAAGTCATTGTTGGGTGAATGTAATGCCAGAAGGGGCGCAGCACACAGCTCACATCCACCCTCTTTCTGTGATCAGCGGAACAGTGTATTTGCAGTTACCTAAAGGTTCTAGCCCGATTAAATTTGAAGATCCACGCTTAGGCTTTTTTATGAATTCTCCTATGCCGAAAGAAAATGCCAAAACACAAAACAAACGATTTTTAGCTCTTAAACCAAAAGAAGGTGATGTGGTGTTATTTGAAAGCTGGTTACGCCATGAAGTGCCCCAAAACACCACGCCAGAACCGCGCATCAGCGTAAGTTTTAATTACGGCTGGAAAAAAGACTAAAATAGCTATATAAGGACATTGTTATGAAAATCAAACTACATGAAATTCCAGAAGAAGGCCGCGAATATATCTACAACCGCAATACAGGCGAGTTAAATGCCGTATTAGCCGATTTAATTGAAGACGCTCCTTACGAAGCCAAGCTTTTTATTCGTCCCTTAAATACAAAAAACTACGATGTTTCTGGTTATATTAAAAGTGAAACGCCGGAATTATGC
>CAMLRE010000342.1 GCA_946482355.1 uncultured Bdellovibrio sp. | reverse complement strand
ATGGCAATTACCACCACGTTTAAAATTTGATGCAGAAAAAATAGAAAAATTTTTAGAGATGCTACCGCCAGATTTTAAAACTGCCGTAAAGTTTGCAAAAAAACAAAAAATCTGGCGCGACAAATCTGAAGTTTCATACAAGGTTGATAAAAACCGTCCTCTGCGCCACGCTTTAGAAGTTCGTAATGATTCTTTTAAAAATAAAAAATTTTTCGCGCTTTAGTTGTGGCCGACGCCGAGGGAACCTGGCCTTATTTTGAAGAAGAAACTTCTGATTTTATGTATTGCCGGTTGCACGGAAAAGACAAGTTATACGTCAGTGGCTATAGTAAAAAAGCCATTATCAAATGGGCAAAAAAACTTTCTAACTGGAGAAAAAAGCGCGATGTGTTTGTCTACTTTGACAATACTGACAAAGTGAAAGCACCAGATAATGCAAGGACACTATCGCGCTTATTGAAAGTTTAATTTAGTGAATTGCCGGTGCATGATCGATTTGATCATGTCCTTCAAGTTTCACTAATTTATTATAAATACCAATGAGCATAAAGCTTGGAACCCAAAGACCGAAAAAATTAGCTAAAGCTTTACGCTGCGTAAATGCAGCCAATCCTGCGGAAATCGCCATACTTCCCAGCGATAACGCCAGGTAGCTAATAGAGGGCACTTTGGCTGTGTAATCTTCAATTTTTTTTGTGAATTCGCCTTCTTTGGGAATTTTGTTGGAATATTTTCCCATAAAGCTTCGCATTGTTGTTTGTTTCATTGGGCAACTCCTTTTACAAAAAAAGCAGCAAGGCTTGCGCCAATGAAAATTCTATTTTGATTTGTTTAAAAAACCTTTTAGACGCTCTTGGCCTTCTTTAGACATTCTGCGTTCGCTGATCACCGTTGTCGTAAGCTTTTTTTGTTCAGCCCAAGATTTTTCACTCTTAGATTTTTCGATATTATTTAATAATTTTTTAGTTTCACGAATAGCTTCTAAACCTAAAGCCGAAAATTTTCTGGCTTCAGTTAAACCGTCTGTCGTGTTTTTAATAACGTGAACTAAACCCATACGCTGGGCTGAAACTGAATCAAAAACTTCAGCGTTTAACATATACGGACGCACATGAGCATCGGCGCATTTTCTTAAAATAAATGATGAAATGACCGCTGGTGATAAACCTAAGCGCACTTCGCTAAAGCAATATTTTGTCGCTTCATCAGCGATCACGTAATCGCAAGCTGCGATTAACCCCAAAGCACCACCGAAGGCAGCTCCATGAACTAAACCGATCACTGGCGCTTCACAAAACGCGATCGCTTCAAACATTTCCCAAAGTTTTTCTGAATCTTTGATGTTTTGCTCAAATGAAAAATCCACCATCGACTTCATCCAATTTAAATCAGCACCAGCGCAAAATGCCGTACCTGCACCTTTTAAAATAACAGCGCGAACCGATTTATCTTGCGATAACTGTTTAAAGCTTTCAGTAATTTCAGAGATCATCTCTGGATTAAAAGCGTTTTTTAGTTCGGGTTTATTAAGCTCAACAATTTTAATTGTGCTATCTTGGCTGTCTGAAGTGATCGTAATATTTTTCATGTTACACCCTAAGTTCCGCTTACATGCGGAAAACGCCTTGCTGTTTCGGACCCCAGTCGGCATTTAAACTTGCTGAAATTCCTAACGCTAACACGCGACGAGTATCGACTGGATCAATAATACCGTCATCCCAGATACGCGCTGTTGAGAAGTACGCAGAAGATTCGTAATCGTATTTATCAAGAGTTGGTTTTTTGAAATCAGCTTGTTCAGCCGCTGTCATACTTTGGCCTTTAGCTGCCATTTGATCAAGTTTTACAGTTAATAAAACATTCGCGGCTTGTTCGCCACCCATGACAGAAATGCGTGCGTTTGGCCACATCCACATTTGACGTGGTTGGTACGCACGACCGCACATACCGTAATTTCCTGCACCGTATGAACCGCCGATCACAACTGTAAATTTCGGAACACGCGCATTTGAAACGGCCATAACCATTTTAGCGCCGTGTTTAGCAATGCCTTCTTGTTCGTATTTTTTACCAACCATAAAGCCTGTAATATTTTGTAAGAAAATTAAAGGCACTTCACGCTGTTCACAAAGTTCAATAAAGTGTGCGGCTTTTTGCGCAGATTCAGAAAATAATACGCCGTTGTTGGCAATGATTCCCACTGGCATTCCCCAAATGTGTGCAAAACCGGTAACTAACGTATTACCAAATAGCGGCTTAAATTCATGAAACTTAGAACCATCTACGATACGCGCGATCACTTCACGCACATCAAATGGAATACGCGAATCCGCTGGTAAAATACCGTAAAGCTCTTTCGCATCAAATAATGGTTCTTCAACCGGTTGTGTTTTAAGAGTCATCACTCGTTTGTGATTTAAGTGTTTTACAATCGAACGCGTAATTTCAATCGCGTGATTGTCATCTTCAGCGAAGTGATCAGTTACGCCTGAAATTTGACAGTGAGTATTGGCACCACCAAGTTCTTGCGCATCAACAACTTCACCCGTCGCTGCTTTTACTAATGGAGGCCCGCCTAAGAAAATTGTGCCGTTATCTTTTACGATCACGTTTTCATCTGACATCGACGGTACATACGCGCCACCTGCCGTACATGAACCCATCACCACAGAAATTTGTGGAATGTTACGAGCTGACATGCGTGCTTGGTTGTAGAAAATTCTTCCAAAATGATCACGGTCTGGAAACACTTCTGATTGCAGTGGTAAGAAGGCTCCGCCGCTATCTACAAGGTAAATACACGGAAGACCGTTTTCTAACGCCACTTCTTGTGCGCGTAAGTGTTTTTTTACAGTCATCGGAAAGTATGTTCCACCTTTTACTGTGGCATCGTTGGCCACGATCATACATTCAACACCTTCAATCACACCGATACCAGTGATCACACCCGCTGCCGGAGCTTGATCATCGTACATGCCATAAGCGGCTAACGTTGAAAATTCTAAAAACGCTGTGCCTTGATCAAGCAACGCTTCAACACGCTCACGGGCTGTTAATTTGCCACGCGATTTATGTTTTTTTA
Source organism: uncultured Bdellovibrio sp. (assembly GCA_946482355.1). Next base: position 411 of record CAMLRE010000342.1, on the reverse strand, counting down.
AAGCTTCTTCACCGCCGCCTAATTTAACTTTGGCTACACGTTGTCTCCAGTTTTCAACTGTTGACATCATCTGTTTATAATTTTTTTTAAAATCTTCTGACTGGTTTTGTACGCTAGATTCTAGAATCACAGTATCCTCTTGGTTCTCGAAGGTCTTAAGCTAGAAGCTTAAGTTTAATAATATTTAATTTTAGTTTTAAAGAATCAGATTGGTTTGAATTTTTCATCGAGATAAAAACAGTGCCTTCAAAAGAAACCTGATCATTTTTTTGCAAAGACAGAATTAATTTATCCATGTCTTGTTCGCTGCAAGAAAATTGCAAAGTAAGGTCTTTATCCCATTTTAAATTTTTATTGAGTTCAATCTGGTAGCTTTTGATCTCCCACAGATTTTTTGCCCAATGTTTAGCA
>CAMLRE010000341.1 GCA_946482355.1 uncultured Bdellovibrio sp. | reverse complement strand
CTGGAGTTCAGACGTGTGCTCTTCCGATCTATTGGGTATTCGAAAAACTGTGAAACGTCTTGGTGGCAACCCGAAAGAGCTTGAAAAAATCGAGCCTGCTATTGCGCGCGGCTTAGCGCCCGGGCAGTTTGTTTATTTTCATTCAGATCTTGAGCGTTCAGAAACACAGCAAGATAAAATTTTAAATAATCACGAATTAGAGCGCTGCCCTTATCAAATGGTTACGCTTTATAAATCTAATTTTAAAGAAAAGTTAGATGAGCATGTGGGTTACAAAAACGCATGGATTGAAGTGTTGGCACTTAATCGTTTCCAAGTCTCTGATTTTGCAAACAGTCCTTCGGTACAGGTAAAAGTTTATCATGCCAAGAAGACTTTTAACGATATAGCCTTGGCATCGGGTTCATTTAAAAACCAGACTAAGAAAAGTAACTTAGATCTTCAGTTAGCTCAAAACAACGAAGTAAGCACAGAAAAAGTTCTTGTAGTTCCTGACAGAGCACCAGCTTCAGAAGAAAAACATGAAGGCCCTGGTAGTCTAGTTTATTTCGGTTTTCCGATACTTGTTATCGCTCTGATCGTGGCTTATCGTAGTAGCAAAAAAAAGATTGCATTAGATATTACAGATTAATAACCTAATAGCACATGCAACGTGCACGGTTATTCACTCTTATTTTAGCATCATTAGTGTCATCATTGGCGTTTGCCGAAGTGACTATCAAAGATGTAAAAAACAATTCAGCCGCAAATTCAGTTTTATATTCTGTTAAAGAAGGCTTTGTTAAGCTTGATCAAGTAAACACGGTGTACGGTGTTGAAATCCTGTTAAAAAAAGGTTTCGTTTTGCCGGCCAAGTACCGTGTTAAAGGCGCTGACACTCCCGAAACTGATTTTTCGTTCATGAATAAATACACTCTTTCAACAACAGTGATGTCGGAATTAACTTCAGGCGCTGCTGTAGCTTCCGGAACAGCAAAACCAGAAATTGCTGTTAGCGAAGAATTAATCGATACACCGGTCACAGCCGATGAAGTGCGTTTGGTCACAGGAGCTGGCAAGACTTATATTCAAGACGAAGCGGGCCAAGTGGTTTATGAAATCGAATGGAAGCCAAAACCTGAACAAAATGTGATGGTGATGCGCGGTTGTCCGCAAGAGTTATTAAAACTACGCGAAGTTAAAAATACGCCAGTGACTTTTCCGATGGGGATCAGCTGTAATTTTGCTGTCTCACCAGGGTTAGTGACAATTTCTCTTCCGCAAGAAGCGCGCTGGAGCAGTGCAAACCTTGTTGAGGTGTCAGGTAAAGGTGAGCGTTACCGTACCTTTGAAATTCCGCAAGGAAACTTAGAAGGTAAAGCTTCAGGGGCTTTTCGTTTTAAACAAAAAGATCAAACTTTAACCTATGCCGTATTTGTTAAAAAATTAGAAGAAAAAGCGGCCACTTTATCAATTGGTTTTGATAAGTCAGTTTACTTCGGTATGGCTTCATCAGCTTTAGGTAGCGATGCTGCAAGCTATTCTTCATCAAGTTTTTTCTACGAGTTTACGGGGTTGACTGATTTTGTGTGGAGTTATTTTAAATTCGGCTTTGGTTTTTACAATAGCTTTTCGATGGGTGAAGATCCGGCAGTTGTAAGTTCTCGTGATTCAAAAGTAACTGTGGGTTATTATTCAAATAATAAAACGGGTTTTAATTACGGCGTTTGGACAGGGCATAGAAACTTCGATGTTAAACAAGATTTATCAAGCACGAAGTTTCAATCATCACAGTTTGCTTTTGGTGCTGATGCTATTTACACAATTAACCAAAAAAATACGGTGATTGGTAAATTTGAAATGGCTTCGTTAGGATCAAAAGTTGTTAAATCGCATATGAAAATCGGGGCCTATTACAAATACAAAATGACTCTTGGAAAAACCGAATACATTGTCGGTGGCTTATTTGAAACACAAAATATGCAAATGGCTACCGCAACAGGCGATAGCCGTAAGTTTGATCTGACTAAATTCGGTTTATTATTAGATTTCTAAAGGCAGTGCCTATATTAAGGAACTGCCGAGAAGATCGTAAAAACTTGTCCAAGCTCAACAATACGTAAATAATTTTGGTCCATGATAAGAACCTGATCGTTGCCATTCATGATCGGTTTAAAATCACGCACGCGTAATTGACAGCTTGTAGACGGTGTAAAGTTTGTACAATAACTTGATCCGGCGCTGTTCGCTCCCGCAATTTTTTGAAACGAACTTGCATCGTACTTAGAAATGGTTCCTTTTGTCGAGTCCATCATAAATAACGTATCTTGGCCGTACTGAAACGTTAAGAAGCTATCGCGGTTAACTGAACCCATGTATTCAGGGCTTGTGTTAGTGCTGACATAAAACTTAATTAACTTGGCACTATCACAGTGATCAACAACACCATCCACAAAACTTGTTGCACAGAAGCGGCCTGTGATGTTGGCGATATTATTACGAACCGGATCGTAGCTAACGGCTAAGCGTGAATACGGAACTAACGCATCTGTTGATCCTTGAGCGGTGCTTCCGCTGATAAAAATTGTCGAAACGCTACGTTTACTTGGATCACTATTATGTTTGTAAACACGCAGCTTAAAACGATTCACCGGAGAACTCACTGGAAGAGTCGGGTCATCTGATGAAAACACCACCCATTGATTCGGTAATACTGTAAAAACACCGTAAGCGTCCATATCAGCGCTATCATTAATTTTTAATTCTTTCGGATCAGTTAATAAATCAGTCGTTTCACTTGTTCCGCCACCGGCCACATAAGTTAAAGCGGGGCTTGCTTCACTTGGATCATAGTAGGCAATTTTTCCGTCATCTAAGAACCAATGAACACCTTTGGCATCAATTGTATGACGTTTAACATGGTTAAACGCAGCTACACCTAAAGCTCCTTCTGTGAAAGAACCAGTGTTTGGAATAAACGATGCTTTAATCGTAGCTCCAGGGTTTTCGTCTAAAATTTTAGTGTCAAAGCGCGAAATACCAGATTCAGTTCTTACAAACATTTCACCATTCGGGCTTAAGTTAACACTGTCGTTGGCAGGAACTGTCGCTGTGAAGCTTACTGACGATTCAAGATAGTGTTTAACACTAGGAACATTTGAATCTGACATCGTTAAAAATTCACCACTTGATCCGTGATGGTAAAGCCCTGTCGATGTTGAAGAAAGAGCGGCGTAATCATTTACATAACGGGTAGTACCACTTGTTGAAATGCTTAAGCTATCAAGAGCATTTGTTCCGGCTCCTGCATTTGAAAGATAAGAAATATTTCCGGCGGCATCTTTTGTCCAGAAATAACCAGTCGCTGTGAATGGTAAAAATCCTAAGAAATAATTAAATTCAAAATTAGCCGGAGTTAATGTCGGAACAGAAATTCCCATTGTTGAAAGTGGTGTCCAGCAGGTGTCGTTAACACCAGGTGCCGTTGGATCGTCCATTTTTAAACAGATATCTGCGACCGGAG
>CAMLRE010000340.1 GCA_946482355.1 uncultured Bdellovibrio sp. | reverse complement strand
ATGCCCTAAAGCTTTAAGACAACGAATTCTTCTTTTCCCCATTGAACCTAGGCCAATCACTAAAAATTTCATTACAGAACCTCGTTTAATTTATTTTTTAAAATAGTTTCGATACACATAAAGTCATAAATATCGTCGACTTCATAATTTTGCCAACGCTCAATAAGATAAGGTAACATTTTTTCACCGTAAAAAACTTTTTTGCTTTTTAAAACTTCTGCCTTGATTAAATACATAACGCCGTACGGAAAGAAATACTCCGCACCTTCAGTGAGCCCCTTTATAGACTCCAGCAGACCCTTTTTAATGGTTTTGCAATATAGAGGGTTTTCTAAATGAATTTTACCTAGACTGACTACACCATCTGCGGCTTCAAAGTTATTCTTTAAAAGTTCAATTCCTGCGGCTAAATCCTTACGTTGACGAAGCGGTGATGTGGGCTCTAAAAGCAGTACTGCATCAAACTTGCCCCATTGTTTTTCAGCGTAATCCAGCGCATGCAATGCCGCATCAACCGACGTGGCTTTATCAGACGATAGCTCCTCTGGACGCAAAAAAGGAGCCTCAGCACCAGAATCTTGAGCTACTTTTTGAATCTCAGCCGAGTCAGTCGAAACTAAAACTTTATCAATTGTCGGTGTTTTTAGAGCTGAATGAATACTCCAAGCAATCAGTGGACGATCCAATAACATTTTGATATTTTTCATCGGAAGTCGCTTACTTCCACCACGAGCTAAAATTAATCCTAATGTACGCATAAAAAGTTCCCGCTATAGAGACCAGCCGTCATCAACGACAATATTTTGTCCGTTAACAAACTTGCTGGCATCACTTACTAAAAATAAGGCCGCACTTACAAGATCTTCGGGCATCAGCATTCCGCCTCTTTGACTTAACGAGTATTTACCGAAAGCTTCAACGAAAGATAGATCATGGCCACTAAATACGCCGCCCGGCGAAATCACATTGTAGCGAACATTTGTATCCTTAAAATATTTCGCCATGTACTTCGACAAATGAACAATCGCAGATTTTACGGCCGCATACTCAACTGGCATACTAAACTTCTGACCTTCATAAATATCAAAACGCGGAGCTACAACACCATAAATTGATGAAAATGAAATGATGCTACCTCCACCTACAGATTTAAAATAAAATCCGAACTGTTGCATAACATTGAAATACCCGCCTAAATGGCACGACACATTTTCGTTAAAACTTTCAGCCGTAACATCTTCAAGTTTTCTACCGTATGTAGGAGTTCTTGGGTAACTACAATTGATAATGGCGTCTATTCTTATTTTTTTATCTTTAATTGTTTGAATAGCATTACTTACGCTAGCTGAAGATGTCACATCCATATCAATGGCATCACTAACCCCACTGAGTTGCGCATTATCAAAAATTATCACTTTATGGCCAGCCATGGTTAAACCCGCCTCAAGCGCTTTACCAATTAAGCCATAACCAATTAAGCCAACATTAAGCTGATTCACATTTAAGTCCTAATTATATTTACGAAATACGGGTTTAATAGCTGGGCCATTTAAAAACTTATTCACATCACCACTTAGTGCTTCAGCATAAACTTTCAGAGCTTTTTCTGCCGCAGCTAAGGTTATCTGGTGTGTAGTATCGTCATGACTTGTACATAAAGCTACCCATGGCATTAATACGCCTTGTTTCAACATCTCTTGCTGAAACAAAGTTCTTAACGGTAACGAAACTTCATTGTTTTTATTTTTTGTTACAAAGCCAGGAGAACACGCAGCTCCACCAAAATTAAAATAATCAAGAATTCCATTTTTTTGAGCAATAGCGTTCATATCGTTAATTAAACGTTGGCCGTATTTCCAAAAATGCTCGATGACGTTTTGCGTTTTATAGATATTCACAGTTTCTACAAAAGCACCTAAACTACTCATCTCTGCCCCATGCGTGCTTGATAACAGAAAAACTCTTTCTTGAGATTCAGCTTTGATACCGCCTAAACTCATAATTTCTTTTTTTCCCGCCAAAGCCGCTAAAGAAAATCCGTTGGCCATTGCTTTACCAAATGTAAGAAGATCTGGCTTCACACCATAATAAGTGTGCGCTCCTTGAAGGTGCCATCTAAAACCAGTAATCATTTCGTCAAAAATAAGAACTGCACCATTTTTTTCACAAAGGGCTTTAACTTTTTGTAAAAAATTATCTTTAGGCTCTTCTGTAGCCGCTGGCTCTAAAATCACCGCTGCGATCTGATTTTCATTCTGCGCAAACAAATCTTCTAAAGATGCGATATCATTATAATTAAAATGCTTAGTTAAGGCCTTAATTTCGCCAGGAACACCGCGATCGATTACCGTGTCACCAATAAACCAGTCGTCGAAAGAGAAAAAAGGGTGCTGCAAACAACGTGCGATCACTGTTCTTTTCGTGTAAGCGCGCGCCAACTTAACAGCTGCTGTTGTTACCGATGAACCGTTCTTTGCAAATTTAACCATTTCAGCAGATGGAATTAAATTTACTAAAAGCTCCGCAGCTTCTAGTTCGATATTTGATGCGCGTGTTAAATTATTACCTAATTCAATTTGCCTAATTGCAGCCGCATTTACACCAGGGTGAGCGTATCCCAAGGTCACAGCTCTAAGAGCCATTCCATAATCTAAATATTTATTGTCGCCGTTATCCCAAATGTAAGCGCCTTTACCTTTTTTTAAAATTTGCGGGGCATTACTTGCAAATTGATCGTCTCCGCGACTGTAAGTATGTGCGCCACCTGGAATAACACTATTTAATCTTTCGCTATATGATTTCATATAATCCTATTTTATTTTTTTATAAAAGCTTTCCGCTTGCGAAAAGTCGTCATGCTGACCAATATCCAACCAGTGCTCTGTATTATGATAAGTTCCCACACGTTTATTTCTGCCAATGAGGTCAGAAATAAAACTTGGCATATCATAAAATTGATTTTGAGGAATAAACTCAAACAACTCTGGTTTAAATGCGTATATACCGGCACTCACGTTGACAGTATGTATCGGCTTTTCAACAAGGTTTTCAATTAAACTATTTTTAGTCTCAATAACTCCATAAGGAATTTGATAATTGTGTTCGTATGTACAAACAACACCATCTAATTCATGCTGGTTTAATTGATCTAATATATTTGAAAAATTAATTTTTGTTAAAACGTCCCCGTTCATAACCAAAACTGGCAAATCGTTTATTTTTTTATATAAGCTTAAACAACCTGCAGTTCCTAATCGCACCGGTTCTTTAATGTACGAAATATTCACATCGAAGTTAGAACCATCTCCGAAGTAAGATTCAATCATATCAGCTTTATAATTCACAGAAATCGTAAAGTTTTTAAAACCGAATGAGCGTAAATTTTCAATAATAATTTCTAAGATAGGCTTATTGTCGACCTTAAGCATTGGCTTCGGACAGTTTTCAGTCAGTTGGCCTAATCGAGACCCTAATCCACCCGCCATGATGATGACAGCGTTATTCTTAT
>CAMLRE010000339.1 GCA_946482355.1 uncultured Bdellovibrio sp. | reverse complement strand
CCACAACCCGTAGTTAAAAATAAAAGAATCAGAGGTAATATTTTTTTCATAAAACTTTAATCCTTTAAAAACTATAGCCTATGTAAGGCGACCAAAAAATTCCGGGCCCAGAAATAATCAATGGAAAATTAATAAATAAATTATTTGAAACACGGTACCCGGTTCCGGCCAGGGCACCGATATTTGCGCCGTAGATAGCTGATAAAGATCCACCTACGCCACCTTCAAAAAACCAGGTGCCTGAAGTGCGCCAGCCGTACCCCACCAAAAGATCACCGGCGATGGGGCTAATTCCGCGCGCATTAAGATTGGCAAAGATACCTTTATTCTGCGTGTAGAAATTGACTTTTGCGCGCGCCGAAACGCCCGTGCTGTTAGCTTCTTCGACATCGTCATAAGTGGTTGTTTGTGCTCCGGCAAAACCTTCAAGCTCCCAGGCTTGGGCGTAGGCCATATGAAAAAATAAAATAAAAACGCAGATTAATTTTTTCATTAAAACCCCCACCGTAAACTAAGCAGTGGCAGCAAAGTAATGATTGTGCGTTTTTCCATTCCGGAATTAATTCTTTTTCCAGAAAGTCCTAAGCTTAATCCAAAAACACTATTTAAATGTGTTCCGTAAAGAAGCTGAACGGCAAAACCTTTGCCTTCAAGACTTGTTTGATATTGCGTAAACTTTCTAACAAAGGCTCCGCCTTGAATTTCAAAAAACTGTTGTTGGCCGTAACGAAGAGCTCCACCTAATGTTTGATCAGTGACATTTTCACTGATCACTTCGTGGCCAATATAAGCTCCACCCCAAAAGTCACCAGCGCCAAAAAGTAAAGTATTGTGCGAAGTAAAAACCACATCAGAACGGTTAATAAAAGCGATCGACGGTAGAAGGCTACTTTTAATTTCAAAAGCGGCCTGACTATATGTAGGAAGAAGAAAAATCAGAACTGTTAGAAATTTAGAAACAACTGACATTTAAAATCCCACTTTGTAAAACTTGAATAACCAAGTAAACAAAGCGGGATTTGCATTGTCAACATTAACCCTTAGCGTGATCAGCTAAGATAACTTCTTTCGCTTTTTCAGAAACGATCAGCGTTGGAAGCATGATGAATAAGCCTGGAATATCCGGATAAACCGAAGCATCAACTACGCGCAGGTTTTTAACGCCATGAACGCGAAATTTGCTATCGACCACCGCTGACGGATCAGTTGCTAAGCCCATTTTGCTTGTGCATGAAGCGTGGTGACCCCAAGCCTCTTTCATAATCCATGAAGATAAATCTTCTGATTTCGTCACATCATCGCCTGGGTAAACTTCGCGTTTAAAGTATTTACTGCCGATACTTTTGTTAATACGGCGGGCTACATTTAAACCTTGGTAAACGGCATTAAGATCTTCAGTTAAACCGTTTTTCTCGTCTTGAAAATACGCAAAATTAATTTTTGGTGTATCACGAGGGTCAGTCGATTTTAATTTAACAGAACCTGCGTGATTTTTCGTGTGACCTTTTAAAATAGCCCAAGTGAAATAACTTGGATCATTCGGGTTTTTCGGAACGGCATCTGTTGAATAACCTGGGTAATAACCTGTAAATCTACCTGGAATACCAAAAATACAAAGATCAGGTGTTTTTTGCGAATCAGTAGATTTACGAATCAGTGATAACGCAACACCATTTGTGCTGTAGATGTGGCCATCTGGATTTTTCACATAATCTTGCCAGCAAGGATCTTTTGCAAAATCATTATTTTTTGCAAACGTGCAATTTTCGATTAAAGAAATAGGTTTATTTAATTCACTGACAACTGTCACTTCGTAACGGTCTTGTAAATTTAAACCAACGCCCGGAAGATTTTTAACAACGGGAATACCGTGCTTATTTAATTCTTGTTCATTACCGATACCTGAAAGCATTAATAATTGCGGTGTATTGAAAGCTCCGCCAGAAAGAATGATTTCACGTTTTGCCAGGGCTCTTTTTGGTGTCGCCATCCAGGTAGGAGCTTTTGCTTTATTCATCACATCAGCACGATAAGAATGGGCCCCTTCAGTAAATTCAATACCGATAGCTTTTGTTTTATCATTCGGATCAAAAATAACTTTTGTGCAAAGTGAGTCTGTTTTTACAAATAAATTTTTTGGATATTTTTGGCGAGTTTCTAAAATATATTCGCGCACACCTTGGCGAACACCATTCATCGCATTAAACGGCATATTAAACACGCCAGGGTATTTGTTATTCACATAACCCGGATCATTTGGATTTAATCTTAAGCTTGGCGCAACAGTAACGGCTTTTTCGATTTCTTTCCAGTCGCCTTCCCAAAGATTATCAAAAAACCCTTTTGCACTATCAACGGTATCAACTTTAAGAGCTGCCAGAGCCATTTTAGTTAAAAAGCGGTCTTTCATTAAACTCCAAGGACCAGCTTGAGTCAGCGATAACCATCCGCCTTTATTTGACTGCATATTTTGAAAACGCTTGTACATGTCTTTCGCGTTCCAAGTTTGGTCACCGGTAAGTTTGGCAATGTTGGCCCAGTCTTCATTGTCTGGGTACAAACTGATTAAAGCATTTACGCGTGTGCAACCACCGATACCCGCAGCACGCGGATAATAAATACTTTGATTTTCTTTTAAGAATTTAGAATTCATTTCTTCAAATCTTTTATAGCCACTGCTTTGTTGAAAGCGGTCAACGAAGTAAGACCAATTTAATAATGGGTCTTCACTTGATTTAGCGTGAAACACCGGCGTTGTAGAAAGTTTATTTGTACTTTCGCCACCAGCTTCAAGAAGTAATACACGATAACCTGCTTTTGCTAAGCCGCAAGCTAAAGGTCCGCCGCCGGCACCAGAACCTACGATAATAAAATCAAATCTATCATTTTCATCGATGGTCCAATTGTTTTCATTCGATGGTGATCTTGTTAAAGAATCAAAGGTTGAACATCCCGTGAAAGCGGCGGCAGTGGCTGCGGCGGCTGTTGCGGTCTGAACGAACTTTCTACGATTGATTTTATTATTTTTCTTCATCTTATTAGTTTAGTTGGCTGGTGCGGCATTCAAAAGTCCGGTTTAGGCCAGGACCCGACCAGCGTCCAGCCAGTCAACCTATTCAGGGGGTGTCACCTGCAAAAAAACGATTAAGAAGCCTGTAAAAATGGGGCAAAAATCACCATTTTTTAAAGTCGATAAAGTTATATTTAGCATCCAGCGGCATAGTTAGTTATATTCCGCCGCATGCGTTTAAAAAACCTATGGCTGAATCTTTCAGTTCAGAAAAAGCTATTTAGTGTCGTCGGCATTATGGCCGTGCTCGTAGCTTTAGAGCTATTTACGCTGTACTTTGCAATGAACAGCTTATCTGCTGTCCGTGGTTTTGTGGGTGGCGAAGGCCACTGGTCAAAGGCGCAAAAAAGCGCAGTTTTTGCCTTAAACAAATATCTTCTTACAAAAAATCCAGCCGAATATGAAACCTTTAAAAAAGAGTTAGAAGTTCCGTTGGGTGATA
>CAMLRE010000338.1 GCA_946482355.1 uncultured Bdellovibrio sp. | reverse complement strand
TAAGATAGGCTTATTGTCGACCTTAAGCATTGGCTTCGGACAGTTTTCAGTCAGCTGTCCTAAACGAGAACCTAATCCACCGGCCATAATGATAACAGCATTATTTTTATTGTTATATTTATCACCCTCAAGCATCACATCTAAAATATCAACAACGATACCTTCTTCATTTACTATTGGTAAATGGGTGATGTTTTGTTTCAACAGAGATAGACGCTGTGTCTCGGATAAAGAATAGACTTTAGGTTTTGTATTCGTAGCGTCCAGTACACTTGACGAAATCGTTGCTTTTTGCAAAAGGGCACGACGGATGTCTCCATCAGTTACAACGCCTTTTAAAGCATAATTTGCATCCACAACGCAGACAAACTTCGCCCCTGTCGCTCCAAGTTGCGCCATTGCATCAGCAATAGTGCTAGTATTGATTAAACAAAGTGATTTCCAATTGGTCATGATAAGTTACCTACACTTACGAATTTCGTTCCAAGTTTATCAAAGCTGTTTTTATGTGTCACAATAATTACTAGCATCTTGTGAGCTAAAGCCTGAATTTCACTTAAAACTTTCGCTTCCGAATCCACATCCAAATTAGCTGTAGCTTCGTCAAAAATCATGATGCGTGGGCTACGTAAAAATGCTCTGGCAATGGATAAACGCTGCCTTTGCCCTGTGGACAGAAACGATGACTCATTCAAGCCACTGTCTAAAGTTAAATTCATATTTTTAAATTCACTATACAAACCAGTTTGTTTTAAAACTTGAAGATACATGTCATCAGTTAAAGTTGATGGTGCAAAATGACCAAAAGATAAATTCTCACGAATTGTCCCTTTAATTAAATACGGTTCAGGACCTACATATCCCAAACTATGACGCCACACAGGGTCTAAACTAGCAATTGGCAACTCGTTTAACATAACTTGCCCTGCCGTTGGTTTTTCCAAACCTAATAACAACTTAAGCAATGTGCTCTTACCAGATCCTGATGGACCCTTAATAACTAAGATATCGTCCTCACTTAAAGTCAGATTGAAGTCTTTAAAAATTTGCACTTTAGAATCATACGAGAAATCTAAGTTTTGAATTTTTAAATCAACTTTAGCGTGGCTTAGCGACAACTCCTGATACTTGATATTTTCGACTTTCTTAAACGATTCACCTTTATCAAGCCCTAGTAAAGAATTATTAAGATCATTAATTGATGGATAACTTAGTTTTAAAACAGCATACGTGCTGCTCAATTCACTTAAACCTAATGATAATCTTAAGAAGATATAAAAAAATGACAGCACTTTTACACCTTCAGTTTTAAAATACGTCATCGACATGTATGAACACAAACCTAACACAACAATTCCCACGAACATTGGAAGTGAGGTTAAAAACGATGAGTTCGAAGCATAGCTAAAATAACTTTTTTCAAAAGATTCAAGGCGATCTTTAAGTTCTTTTTTTCGCGCATGAACTAAGTCGTATATTTTTAGAAAAAACATACTGTTTTTAGTTAATAAAATTTCAGAATTTATCTGAGTCCAATTTGAAATTAAGTTTTCGCCAGCCTTCTGGATAATATATGTACGTTTCTTAAGAGGAACAATGACGATAAGTAAAATACTTAACGAAAATATCATTTCATAAGGGGCATAATAAAAGCCAAACCCCGTAAAAAGTAAAACCGAAATAGCCGTTACTGTAGATAATGAAAGATACTGGATGAACACACCCGACTGATTTACTTTTTCAGAAAACAACGTCAAATACTCAGAAGTTGAAGAAAAAGTATCAGAATCTAACCCATGCTCAACTAAACGCTCACGGACCTCCCGGTTAAATGTCTGCATTGAGGCGATTGAGAAAAACGACTTAGCATAGTTAGTGAGTGATCTTAATGCACCGAAAGTAATTAAAAAACAAACGCTGTATTGAATACCTAAAGGGTACCAATCCGGCAAACTTAACTTACTTGAATCAATCAAGTTCAAAGAAAACAAGAAGCCTTGTAGAATATAGACAAATGACAACTCGATGAAGAACCACATTAAGCCTAGAAATGTTGAGGCAAAAAGATATTTTCTCGATTGACCCTGGATTAAGTTAAAAAATTTCTGCCATTTACTCATAAGATTCGATTGCTTAGGTGTTTATTCTAGTCATAAAACATCGCACTAAATAACTTTGAATCATAGCTTCATCGCGTCATTTTTGAACGATATCAAAGAACGCTTTCCTCACCGAAATGCCCTCAGAAAAAGCTATATCTACATTTATTTTAATCAATTCGGCCGTATCACCTTTTCCATAAGGCGATTCACATACGATTTGCGATTGCTTCATTTGAATCACTTTTTTAAGACCAGCTGCTATATCTTGTGGCTTGAATCCAACATCAATCACAGAATTTCCGCGCAAGCGGCCTTTTTGACGGTCGCCGACATTCAAAGTCGGAACTTGTAAAGCCGGAGCCTCGATAAGCCCGCTCGAAGAATTTCCAACCACGGCATGCGCAAGACCCATCAGACTTAAATAACGGTGATGTCCTAAGCTTTCATACCCAACAGCCTGTGACGGGTTATTCTGAATAAAGCTTTGAATTTCTTTAAAAATAACTGCATTGCCAGGATCTGCATTCGGCATTGTAAAGATAAATAAACTATCAGGCTCCGTTTTTAAAAATGATGATACACCTTGAAGAAAAAGTTTTATCTGATCCAAAGCACTCACTTCTGAAATCGTCTCAGGATGAAAAGTTGTTAACAGATTAATCTTCTTAAACTTAAGGTTCAGATTTTTTTCCAGCTCATCCCGGCCCATTTTTTTTAAATGAACAATATTATCTACACCGAGAGCTCCGACATTATAGACCACCGCCGGAGATTCACCCAACTGAACGACCCGGTTTTTATGAGCTTCGGCTGACGTAAAATGCAAAACAGCTATCTTAGAAATACAGTGCCTAAAAGAATCATCAATCGCGCCCTCAGTAACTTCCCCCCCATGTAAATGTGCAAGTGGACTTCGCATCATCTGACAGGCGAAAGCAAAACTTAAAGCTTCAAAACGATCACCTAATACAAAAGAAAGATCAGGTTCATATTCACTTAAAACTTTAGCATACTGTTGCACCGCGAGCCCTGCAGATTTAGCAACACTTAAATCATCATCAGCGTCTAAACGGATGTCTTCTTTAAATTTAATTGCATAACCGTCAGCTTCGATTTCTTTGTAAGTCTCACCATATTTTTTAGATAAATGCGTACCTGTAACTAAAATTTCCGTCTGATAAGATGAATCTGATTTAAATTGCGCAATTAAACGCGACAGAATGCCATAATCAGCACGCGTGCTTGTGAAAAACAGCACTTTCTTCATATTAAATCACCCTCAGCATAATCTTTTTGAGCCGTTTGACCAACAACCTCATACCATTTCATGGGGGAAATCCCTGTTCCCGGACGAGCTGTAGTAATATTTTTTTCTGTCAGCAAATCACCTTTTTTAATTATGGCCGCAGCCAC
>CAMLRE010000337.1 GCA_946482355.1 uncultured Bdellovibrio sp. | reverse complement strand
TTTTGTTGTGGTGGGCGGAGGCCCTACGGGTGTTGAATTAGCCGGTGCTATTGCCGACATCAGCCGAACGGTATTGCTGAACGACTTTAAAAATATTGATCCAGCGCAAACACGCGTGATCTTAGTTGAAGCCGGCCCCAGAGTGCTTGCGCAATTTTCAGAAGACCTTTCTAAAAAAGCCAAAGAAGATCTTGAAGAATTAGGTGTCGAGGTTCGCACCGGAACTCGTGTTGAAAAAATCACGGCTGATGGTGTTTATATTCCGAATGAATTTATCAAATCAAACTGTGTTCTTTGGGCTGCCGGTGTTCAAGCGTCACCAATTAATTTTGATGAAGAGGTTGAACGTGACCGCGCAGGCCGTATTAAAGTAAATCCGGATTTATCTTTACCGAATCATCCTGAAGTTTTTGTTGTGGGTGATTTAGCTTCTATTCAGATTGGTGAAAATCAATTTGTACCCGGTTTAGCGCCAGCTGCCATTCAAGGTGGTATTTACGCCGCTGAAAAAATTCTTTCATTAATTCACCACACTCCTCTTGAAAACTTTAAATATTTCGATAAAGGCCAAATGGCCACGATTGGAAGAAATCGTGCTTTAGCTCAATCAGGCCGTTTAAAAATGACAGGCTTTATAGCGTGGATGGCTTGGTTTTTTGTTCACATTTTATATTTAGTTGGTTTTAAAAATCGCGTAGCTGTTATGACCCAGTGGGCCTGGAGCTATTTGTTTTCAAAACGTGGCGCGCGCTTAATTACTGAAAGCGAATGGCGTTTGAAAGACTAGATGAAAAAAATTATTATTTTACTGACTGCGCTTTTAATGGCGAGCGCGAATACTTACGCCCAAGAAGAAAAACCTGAAAGCCAACCTGTAACACCATCTGATCCTTTTAAAAAAGAGCGTGAAAACTACGAAAAATTACTTCAGACGAAGTACGCTCTGCTTCCACATCGAGGTACTTTTATTTTACCGGTGGTTTACAACACAATCCCGCACGAAGATCTTTATCAGGATATGAAGGTGGCAGCCCCTGACGAAAAAGGTGACGTTTATAAAAAAACAGAAGCTGAATTTCAGGTTAGCTTTCTGCTTCCAATTGATCGCAATTTTTTGCACACCGATTTTGATTTAAATTTTGCTTACACCCATCATGCTTGGTGGCAGGTTTATAATTCTGATTGGTCTAGACCATTTCGTGAAACAAACTATATGCCTGAGTTATTTGTACGACATATTGATCGTAGTTTTTCCAAGGTAGCTGGTTTTGACTTTATGGGTTTTGATGCCGGTTACGTTCACCAATCAAACGGACAAATCGAAATTTTATCGCGCAGCTGGGACCGTTTATTTGCCCGTGGTCTTTTTCAAAACGGCGGTTATATGTTTTTTGTCACCGGCTGGATTAGACTCCCCGAAAAATCAAATGAAGACGATAATTCAGACATTCTTAAATACATGGGACACGGAAGTTTAGAAATTTACAAAACTTTTGGAAAAAACTCTTTTTCACTGCAACTACCGCTAGGGGCTCAGTACAGAAGTTTTGATTTTAAATACTCTTACCCGTCAAAAGATCGCTTTCGTTGGTTTGTCTCTATTCAGTCAGGTTACGGTCAATCGTTGATCGAATACAACCGTCCGACCGAAAGATATGGTATTGGCATTTCGCTAGATAGCTTTATTAATCAAAGTACCGAAACACCCAATCAATAAGAAAAACGACAATTAAAGACGCTCCCACAAGAGGAAATGCAACGGCAAATACACCTAAGATAATCCAAGCTCCAAGAGGGCTTCGTTTATCTTTCGCCACTTCCGGGGGAACTCCCCATCCGTTAGCAGGTTTTCTTCTCCACCACATAATTGCGCCACTGATACAGATTGTAAGCAAAGCTAAACACGTAAATAACGCGATTAACTGATTTAACCAGCCAAAATACTGCCCTTGGTGTAGGGCTATGCCGTATTCAACGGCTTTAGCGAAAAGATTGTATTGAGAATAATTAATATCTGATAAAACTTTTCCGCTGTACTGATCAATGTGAATGGTGATTTCTTTTTTCGGATCACCCGGAAAAGCCGAAACCGTAAATACACCGGTTTCATTTTTCGGATAAGCAATTTTGTATCCTGCAGGAGCTTGTTTTTCACGAGCAAACAAAGTGATCGCATCAATGCTGATTTGTTTTTTACCGTTGATTTCAGATACGGGAACTTTTGTGTTTTCAACAGCCCACGGAACAATCTGCTCACCTTGATTAAGTTCTTTCGCTAAAATATTTGATTGTGGCACATTGGTGTATTGTTGATCTGGAAATCTTGTCCACACCTTGGCAATACGATCACCCCAAAAGCCTGACCACGGAAGGCCTGTGATAATCAGAAAACAAATAAAAATAGAACTGTAAATTCCGATCACCGCATGAAGATCCCGCCAGAAAGTTCTTTGCCCTTCCCGCAGGCGCACAAGCCATATGCCGTAGATTTTTTTATCGCGCGGCCACCATAAATATAAACCGGTCAGAATTAAAATTAATCCCCAACAAGAAACAAGTTCAACGATCAGATCACCTTTTTCACCTAACAAAAGTTCGCCGTGAATCTTTTTAACGATGTTTTGGTAGTAGCTTTCTTGATCGCGTTTTCCTAAAACTTCGCCCGAATACGGGTTTACAAACACATCAAATTTATTTACTCCAGAAAAACCCACCATGGCGCTAGATTCAGCAGAATCTGCAGGAATATAATATTCAACCGTTGCTTCAGGGTACGCCGCTTTAGCCTTTGCCACGATATCGGAATCCAGCACGGCTTTTTCTGACGGAGTTACGCGCAGTAATTCTTTATAAACAATAGGGTCTAACTGAGGCTTATAAAGGTAAATCATTCCGGTAATTGCTAATGTCATCATCACAGGAATGGCGATTAGCCCTGCGTAAAAGTGCCAGCGCCAAACGCGGTAGTAAAAATAGGTTTTGCTCATATCTTTTGAATGTAAAAAAACTGAACTTAAAATACAGCGCAACATGATGTTGCAGGCTGGTTTTTACTATCGCCAAAGTTGAGAGTTTCAGCTATATCTGCACGTGTGATTGCCTCGTTATTAACCTTCGGAAAAAGTGAAGACTCTGAAATGGCCAAGCTGGTTTGGCTTGTGCGCTTGCGTTGGGCGGCCGCCATTTTATTTTTTGTACTCGCTGCGCCTGCTTATATTTTTAAATTGTTAAATTCAACTACACTTACGGTTTATATCGGTATCATTTGTTTTTTATTTTTATTTAACTGGCTTACGCAGTTGGTGTTTGTTGAAGCCCGCAGAAAGATCACGCCATTTTTTATTTGTTTTCAGTTAGCCTTTGATCTTATTTCTTTATTTAGTTTGTTATTAATCTCAGAAGGTTTTAACAACCCGTTTGTCTGTTTATTCTTACTTAACGCTGGCTTAGGCGGAGTTTTAATTCGTGGTAAATACTCATGGCCTTTTATTGTTTTATGCCACGTACTTTTAATGGCCCTGCAATTAAAC
>CAMLRE010000336.1 GCA_946482355.1 uncultured Bdellovibrio sp. | reverse complement strand
GTGAAATCTTAGAATTAAAAAACACCATTAATATCATGGTGGATCAGTTAAACTCATTCGCGGCCGAAGTAACTCGTGTGGCGCGCGAAGTGGGCGTTGAAGGTCGATTAGGCGGTCAGGCGCAAGTTCCGGGAGTTGGTGGTACATGGCGTGAATTAACCGATAACGTAAATCAGTTGGCCGGAAATTTAACAAACCAAGTGCGTAACATCGCTTTAGTTACAACGGCGGTTGCCAACGGTGACTTATCAAGACAAATCACCGTTGAAGCCAAAGGTGAAATCTTAGAATTAAAAAATACGATCAATACCATGGTGGATCAGCTGCGCGGTTTTGCTTCTGAAGTAACACGTGTAGCCCGTGAAGTAGGTACTGAAGGTAACTTAGGTGCCCAAGCTGAAGTAAAAGGTGTGGCCGGTACTTGGAAAGATTTAACAGACCAGGTAAATGCGCTTGCCGGTAACTTAACAAACCAAGTGCGTAATATCGCCCTTGTGACCACGGCGGTAGCCAATGGTGACTTATCACAAAAAATTACCGTTAAAGCGCGCGGTGAAATTTTAGAATTAAAAAATACAATTAACACGATGGTGGATCAATTACGTGCGTTTGCTTCAGAGGTAACTCGTGTGGCCCGCGAGGTAGGTACAGAAGGTAAACTGGGGGCGCAGGCCGAAGTGACTGGCGTTTCAGGTACATGGAAAGATCTAACCGATAGCGTAAATTTCTTAGCTGGTAACTTAACATCTCAAGTACGTAATATTGCGGCTGTGACCACAGCAGTTGCTAAGGGCGATTTATCAAAAACTATTACTGTCGAAGCCCGCGGTGAAATTTTAGAATTAAAAAATACGATCAACACCATGGTAGATCAGTTAAACTCATTCGCGGCCGAAGTAACACGTGTGGCGCGTGAAGTAGGTACTGAAGGTAAACTTGGCGGCCAGGCGCAAGTGCCTGGAGTTGCCGGTACCTGGAAAGACCTAACCGACAACGTCAATCAGTTAGCGGGTAACTTAACAAACCAAGTGCGTAATATCGCTCTTGTGACAACATCAGTAGCCAACGGTGACTTATCGAAAAAAATTACCGTAGAAGCCAAAGGTGAAATTTTAGAATTAAAAGAAACCATCAACACCATGGTGGATCAATTAAATTCATTCGCGGCCGAAGTGACTCGTGTGGCGCGTGAAGTAGGTACCGAAGGTAAACTTGGTGGCCAAGCGCAAGTATTAGGAGTTGCCGGTACCTGGAAAGATCTAACAGAAAACGTAAATCAATTAGCGGGTAATTTAACAAACCAAGTTCGTAATATCGCACTTGTTACAAAAGCCGTAGCGAGTGGTGACTTATCACAAAAAATCACTGTTGAAGCCAAAGGTGAAATCTTAGAATTAAAAACCACAATCAACCGCATGGTGGATCAGTTAAATTCATTCGCGGCCGAAGTGACTCGCGTGGCGCGTGAAGTAGGTACTGAAGGTAAACTTGCCGGCCAAGCGCAAGTGCCTGGTGTTGCCGGTATCTGGAAAGATTTAACGGATAACGTAAATACAATGGCCAATAACTTAACATCGCAAGTTCGCGGTATCGCCAAAGTCGTAACTGCTGTTGCCAATGGTGATTTAAGTCAAAAATTACTTTTTGAAGCTAAAGGTGAAATTGCATCGCTGGCAGATACAATCAACAGCATGACTGATACGTTACGTATCTTTGCTGACCAGGTAACAACCGTAGCCCGCGAAGTAGGTATCGAAGGTAAACTTGGTGGCCAAGCGAAAGTGCCGGGAGCTTCGGGTACATGGCGCGATCTGACAGATAACGTAAATCAGCTAGCGGGTAACTTAACAACTCAAGTGCGTGCGATTGCCGATGTGGCGACAGCCGTTACAACCGGAGATCTCACTCGTTCAATTACTGTTGAAGCGCAAGGCGAAGTTTTAGAGTTAAAAGATAATATTAACCAAATGATTTCAAATCTTCGTGATACGACGATCACGAACAAAGAACAAGACTGGTTAAAAACCAACTTAGCGAAATTTACCGGCATGATGCAAGGTCAGCGAAGCATTGAATCTTTATCAATGCAGATTATGAATGAACTTACTCCGGTTGTATCTGCGCAATTTGGCGCCTTCTATGTGTTTGAAGGCGGCGAAGAAGATAGCCCGTCGATTTTAAAATTAATCAGTTCGTATGCTTATTCAAAACGTAAACACGTTTCAAACAGATTTTCTTTAGGTGAAGGTTTAGTCGGACAATCGGCTTTAGAGAAAAAAGCGATTCTAGTGACTGATGTGCCTGAAGATTACATACATATTGTTTCAGGGCTTGGCGAGGCGCCGCCACGTAATATGGCGGTTTTTCCGGTGCTATTTGAAGGCCAATTAAAAGCCATTATTGAGTTAGCCTCATTTCAGGCTTTCAGTGCGATTCACTTATCGTTCTTAGAGCAGCTGATGCAAAGTATTGGTGTCGTGTTCAATATGATCAGCGCCAGTATGCGTACTGAAGAGCTTCTTCAAGAATTACAAAGATCAAATGCTGAGCTTGAAGGACGAAGCCAAGAACTTGAAGATAAAGCCAAACAGCTTGAAGTTAAAAATCAAGAAATTGCCAAAGCCAGTGCCTCGATTGAAGAAAAAGCGCGCGAGCTTTCGCGAATTTCAAAATACAAATCAGACTTTTTGGCCAATATGTCGCATGAACTGCGTACACCGCTTAATAGCTTGCTAATCTTAGCTAAAATGCTGGCGGATAACGAATCAGGCACATTAACTGCCCAACAGGTTGAATTTGCTAAAACAATTCATTCATCAGGTAATGATTTATTAGCTCTGATTAATGAAATTTTAGATCTTTCAAAAATCGAAGCTGGCCGCATGACGGTTGAATACCGCGAAGTAAGCTTAGATGAAATTCGCGATTACGTTGAAAAATCATTTAACCAAGTGGCCCATCAAAAAGGTTTACAATTTGATGTGCGTATAGAACCAAATACGCCACCAAGTATTATCACTGATAGCCAACGTCTAAGCCAGATCTTAAAAAATCTGATTTCAAATGCGTTCAAATTTACAGAAAAAGGTTCAGTGCGTTTAGATATCAGTCTTGCAGACCGTAATTTAAAATTCAAAAATCCGGTCTTAAACAGTGCTAAAAAAGTGCTTTCATTCCGTGTGATTGATACGGGTATTGGAATTCCAGAAGACAAGCAAGAGCTTATCTTTGAAGCGTTTCAACAAGTTGATACCACTACAGCCAGAAAATACGGAGGCACTGGTCTGGGGCTTACCATCAGCCGCGATTTAGTAAAACTTCTGGGCGGTGAAATGTGGTTAAGCAGTAAACCAGGTGAAGGAAGTACGTTTACGTTATTCCTTCCGATGTCGGGTATTGATACGACAATCACTGAAGTTGTGCAGCACAATCTATCGCGCATTCACACTTCAACAGATGCGTTACTGTCGTCACAGGATTTAAACCGAAATCTTTCTGGAAGAAATATTTTAGTGATTGATGATGACCCACGCGGTC
>CAMLRE010000335.1 GCA_946482355.1 uncultured Bdellovibrio sp. | reverse complement strand
AAAGTTCTTGTGAACGAAGAAGGCGCACGCACGACTCCTTCAGTTGTTGCTTACACTAAAGATGGTGACCGTTTAGTTGGACAAATCGCTAAACGCCAAGCAGTTACGAATCCAGAAAATACAATTTACTCGGCGAAACGTTTTATCGGTCGTCGTTATGAAGAAGTTCAATCAGAATTAAAACTTGTTCCGTACAACGTTGAAGCAAAAAACGGTGGCGCGGATACAGCGTTTAAAATTCAAGGCGGAAAATCAGCTTCACCAGAAGAAATTGGCGCTGCGGTTTTAGCTAAACTTAAAAAAGTAGCTGAAGATTACTTAGGTGCAGAAGTGACTGATGCAGTTATCACTGTTCCTGCGTACTTCAACGATGCGCAAAGACAAGCAACAAAAGATGCTGGTCGTATCGCGGGCTTAAACGTTCGTCGTATTATCAATGAACCAACAGCAGCCGCATTAGCGTACGGTTTAGATAAAAAGAAAGATCAAAAAATCGCGATCTACGATTTCGGTGGCGGTACATTCGATATCTCTATCCTTGAAGTGGGTGACGGTGTTGTTGAAGTTAAATCAACAAACGGTGATACGCACTTAGGTGGTGATAACTTTGATATCGTGATCTTAGAATGGTTAATCACTGAATTTAAAAAAGACCAAGGTATCGATCTTAAGAACGATAAAATGGCCTTACAACGTTTGAAAGAAGCAGCAGAGAAAGCGAAAATTGAACTTTCTTCAGCGCAAGAATCAGATATTAATCTTCCGTTCATTACGGCAGATCAGACTGGTCCTAAGCACTTACAAATTAAATTAACACGTTCTAAATTTGACCAAATGACTGAAGATTTAGTGAAACGTTCGATCGAGCCATGCAAAAAAGCATTAGCTGATGCTGGTTTATCAACTTCACAAATCGACGAAGTGGTTCTTGTGGGTGGTTCAACTCGTATTCCATCTATCCAAAAAGCCGTAAAAGACTTTTTTGGTAAAGAGCCAAACAGAACAGTTAATCCAGATGAAGTTGTAGCTTTAGGTGCTGCAGTTCAAGGTGGTGTATTAGCAGGTGATGTGAAAGACGTATTGTTACTTGACGTAACTCCGTTATCACTTGGTATTGAAACTATGGGTGGCGTAATGACGACTCTTATCGAGCGTAATACGACAATTCCATCGAAAAAATCTCAAGTGTTTTCAACAGCGGCTGATAACCAACCGGGCGTAGACATTCACGTGTTACAAGGTGAACGTAAAATGGCTTCAGACAATAAATCTTTAGGCCGTTTCGAGTTATCTGGTATTGCGCCAGCACCTCGTGGTATGCCACAAATCGAAGTGACTTTTGACATCGACGCCAATGGTATCTTGCACGTATCAGCGGTTGATAAAGCGACTAATAAATCGCAACAAATCAAAATCACTGCGCAATCTGGTTTATCTGAAGATGAAATCAAAAAAGCGGTTAAAGAAGCTGAAATGCAAGCTGACGCTGATAAAGAAAAAGCAGAGGCTGCACAAACGCGTAACAATTTAGATAACTTAATCTATCAAACAGAGAAGTTAGTAAATGAAAACGCAGCAAAACTTGGCGCTGAAGCAGACACTGTGAAAACAGCAATTGCTGATGCGAAAAAAGTTTTCGAAAACAAATCCGCTTCAACAGCTGAATTAAAAGAGGCGTTTGAAAAACTTCAAACATCATCACACAAAGTGACTGAGGCTTTATATAAAGCCGGTGGCGCTCAAGGTGGCGGTGATGGTTCTGGCGGCGGTAACGGCGCTGGTGGAGCCCCTGGTGAAGAGAAAAAAGATGGCGACGATGTAATCGACGCTGACTTTAAAGACGTAAACTAGGTCAAAATAGCCCTAAAACGAAAAAGCCGATTGAAAAATCGGCTTTTTTTATTTTATACTTGGGGCATATGAAAAAGATCACTTCTGAAAACTTCGCATTTATCGTTTTATTGGTCATTGGGGCTGCTTCTCGTTTAGTTGTTCATGACTGGAACTTTACAGCCATTATGGCGGCAAGTTATGTGTTTGCGATTCTTTTTAAAGATTCAAAAACAAAAGCGCTTATGCTTCCAGTATTAGCGATGTTGTTATCTGATTTTTTCATCAGCCTTAACGCTCCAAAATTCTTTCACTCAACAATGGCCTTTGTTTATTTAGGAATGGGCTTAGCTCTAGTTCCGTTCTTCGCAAATCGTAAAGCCTTAGACAAAGCCTTACCACGTATCGCAGCGATCTTAGCTGGTAGCTCGATCTTTTTCTTAGTTTCAAATTTAGGCGTTTGGTTAATGGATGGCATGTACCCAATGACAGGTGCTGGTCTAATCAAATGTTACACAATGGCGATTCCATTTTTCCAAAATCAATTAGCAGCAGATATTGTATTAACTCCGCTTTTACTATTTGCTATGAAACGCGTGCTAGCACTTGATTTTTTTCAAGTCGTAATCGGCGAGCGTAACTAAAGACTTCAACGAATTTCCGAAATAATTGATATGGCCTAATTTCTTTTTAGGCCTATTGGCTTTTTTATCGTACCAGTGAAGTTTACCCTGAAGGCCCACTTCGATAGCTGGTTTTCGCATGCTGGTTCCTACGATATTTTGCATTAAAAATGTTTTAGTTGATTGAACTTCTAACGGAAAATTTTGATCAGCTACGGCACGCAGGTGCATTTCAAATTGATCAAATGAGAATGCGTCTTGTGTGATATGACCTGAGTTATGTACGCGCGGAGTAATTTCATTCACTATTAATTTTGAACCTACATCAAATAATTCAAAAGTGATCAAGCCGACATAATCAATGTGATTTAAAAGCGAAGTGATTTTTTTAGTTAAATCATTTAAAGCCGGGTGATGATCTGGCCCCCACACGCGAAAGCATTGCTGATTTTTTTGCAGCGAATTTAAAAGCGGATACATGAAAATATCGCCTTTTGAATTACGGCAAACGATCAACGATTTTTCACTCTTAAAATGAACAAGTTTTTCAGCTAAAAATTGAGTTTCTTGGTTTTTATGAGTGCGTTTAAATAATTCAAACTGCGCTTTTGTTTTAATAATGTAAGTGCCAAAGCCATCATGTCCGCCTAAGCGCTTTTTTAAAACCAATTCACCATCAAAAACTTTGTAAGCTGCTTCAAGATCGTCTTTGCCGGTGATCTTAACAAAGTCAGCAGTTGGAATTTGGTAATCCCATAAAAGTTCTTTTTGCGGCCAGCGATCTTGTAAAATCGCCAAATGATCAAGCTTGGGTACGCAACGGGTTTTTGTTTTACTTAATCCTTTTGCGATCGTGCGAGCCGGAATAAACTCAGTCTCTAAAGTAATGGCATCAACTACGCGGGCTAGCTTTAAGATATCGTCTTCATTATAGATTTTGCCCTTAATCCAGCTATTAGCGTAACCTACAGCGGGGTCGTCTTTATCGTCAGTTAAAACCGTGACGTGAAAACCCATTTGTCGTGCTCTTTGAGTCATCATTTGTGCTAATTGGCCGCCGCCTAAAATTCCTATCTTTTTTCCGATAA
>CAMLRE010000334.1 GCA_946482355.1 uncultured Bdellovibrio sp. | reverse complement strand
CATGGTGCCATTAACGGGTGAAGTGCAAGTAATGCAAGATAAGCATGGTAAGTTCATCGTAAGTAAAAAAGGCGCAAACAATCTAAAACTCAAAAATGTTAAGAAAAGCCTACAGGTCCGCCAAATAGCTTCAGTGAAAACCCCCGGTTCATGGGTGGTCTTAGAAGCACCTTAAAAGTACAGTTCTAATTAAAATCATAGCTGATGCTATGGAATACCTTTATGCTTATAGCATGAGAAATATTTTATTTTTTGCACTTCTTGCAGGTTCTGTTCAGGCTTTTGCCTTTAAACTTTCACCTATGGTTGTAAGCTTTGCTCCTAACGGCAGTAAAGCAACACAAGTTTTAACATTAGAAAATAATGCGAACGAAAAAGTTCCAGTACAAGTCGAAGTCTTCTCTCGTACAGTGGATAGTAAAGGCGAAGAGGTTCGTACTCCCACTGAAGATTTTAATGTGTACCCTGAACAATTGGTTTTACTGCCAAACGAAAAACGTAATGTGCGTGTGACTTACACCGCAGGAAAAAACGACGGGGTAGAGCAAGCTTTTCGTATCGTAGCTACGCAGGTTCCGGTTGAATTTAAAGATCGCAATGCTAAATCTCAAACTAAAAAAACAAGTTTAAATTTTTTAATTCAGTATGTGGCTTCAGCTTACGTTACTCCCGAAGGTGTTTCTCCGAAAGTAGTCATTAAAGATACGCAGCTTGTGTCTTCAAAAAAACTAGCTGTGACAATTTCTAATGAAGGTACGGCTCATAAAGTTCTAAAAGCAAAAACATTACGCGTTTTATCGGGTAAAGATAAACTAATCGAAGTGCAAAATCCGACGGAGCTAGACGCGATTAATTTCTTGGCTAAAACAGAACGTACAATTACTTTCGCATTACCTAAAGAAATTAAAGCTGATAAGTCAGCAAAAATCACAGCAGAGTTTGATTACTTAGAAACTGGCGACTAGAGAATGTTTGGCAAGCGGTTATTTCTTTTATCGACACTGGGTGGATTTTTTCTATCCCAATTAGCTCAAGCGGCAGGGCCTTTTCCGACAATGGAAAAACCCTACGTGGTAGCTCCTATTACGGTAGATAATAGTGCGCGTGAAGATGCCTGGGTTTACCCGCGTGAAAACGTTGAAACAGGTGAACGCGAAGTTTTCATCGAAGCTGCGCCATTATTTAATTTATTAGACGGAAAATTAACTGACGATCGACTTGAAAGCTTAAAAAAACTTGTAACTCCGCAAGGGACATTAAGTTTACAAACGCTTCAAGCTTCGGGTCTGGCAGCAGAATTTGATTTTAACACGCTCGAATTATCAGTGATGATTCCACTTAGGTATCATCAAACCACTGATCTTGAATTAAATAAAACAAACACAAAAGAAAAAGTTTTACGACCTGAACCCCACAGCGGTTACTTAAATTTTCGTTTTAATCAGAGTTATCAACATGAAAACAGCGAATACCTGCCGTTCACAGCCCGCACGGATTTAGCTGAAAATATCAACGGCTATGTTTTGGAGTCATCAGCAGATTATCAGGACCGCACTGATTTTAAATGGCGCAGGCAAGATACACGTATTCGTAAAGATGATGAAGAAAGAATGATTCGTTACACGTTAGGTGATCTTTCTTTATCAGGCCAAGGTTTACAGCAAGTTCCATCAATCGCCGGTTTTTCAGCGGTTCGTGAATTTGCCATTCAGCCTTATAAAACGTTACGTCCGATCAGTGCCTCAGAAGTTTCGATTAAAAGGTCTTCGATTATCAGTGTTTATATTAATGGCTTTTTATACACTGAAATTCGTGTAAATCCGGGCGTATTCAATATTCGTGATTTTCCGTTAGCGTTAGGTCAGAACAATGTGCGCATTAAAGTGCGCGATGATTTAGGCCAAGAAGAGTTTTACGAATTTTCAATGGTCTTTGAAAATAGTATTTTAGCTAAAGGTTTAAGTGAGTTTACCTACAGCGTGGGTATGCCGTGGGTAAATGCTGCTGCAGACCGTGCTTATGACAATGAGCATTTTTTCACGCACCTTTATCACCGTTATGGAGTGACCGATACTTTTA
Source organism: uncultured Bdellovibrio sp. (assembly GCA_946482355.1). Next base: position 1,486 of record CAMLRE010000334.1, on the reverse strand, counting down.
CCGCCGGTTTAAACTTTCAGAATTTTATGGATCAAGCTTTGATAGGCGTTGAAGGGTCTGGTGTTACCGGTATCGGTTTTTTATCGGCTGAGCTAGGGCAGTCATCTCACCCGGGTCGCACAGGCTTTGCACAACGTTATCAGTACCGCACATTTAACCGCATTAAAGGCGACTTGTTTCCGGTAACTTTTAAGGCTGAATACGAAAATCATAATGAAGATTTCTCGGTGGTAAATACTGAGGGTATTTTTAACACAAGTTTTAAAAACCGTTACGATGCGCAGGTAAGTTATCAGCCGATTAATTATTTAAAATCTTTATCGTTAAGTGTTAATGCAGGCCGCATAGAAAACTTTACGACAGCTAATCAAGATTACTACGGTACGAATTTAGTTTTTCACTTCTGGACAACATGTCGTCTTGAGTTGGGTTATACAAAAACATTCGGGCAATCGCCTGAAGACCGCGGCCTTTTATCTTTTAACTGGGTAGAGCCGCGCGGCCTTTATAGCGCAAATGCTTACTATGACACTTTAAATCACACGACCAACTTAGCAGCTAGTCGTAATAACACATACAAATACGATGATTACCGCTTATCATTCAGCGGGCAGAATAATGATTCAGGCCACGCGGCCAATGTTTGGGGTGAATACTTAACCCAGCCAGCGAGTGTGCGTTTAGAACAGTATTCAAGCGATATTGGTGGAACTAAAGAAAACATCACAACTGTTGGCGTAAACACAGGTATAGCCTGGACTGGTTCATCACTTAACGGTCATCATGCGGCGTTTACTCAACCCGTGGGCGATAGTTTCACGCTGGTGCGGGCTGAAAACCTTCCAGAAGGTCATGCAGTCACAATTAATCCTACTGATAGCCACGGCGAGGCTGAAGTTAAAAATAATCGCAATGCAGTTCTTCGCGATCAAACAGCGTATTACAAATATAATTTAAATGTAGATACGACAAGTCTTCCTGTCGGATACCCTTTAGATAAAGAGTATTATCAAGTACAGCCAACTTATCGCAGTGGAATGTATATTCCGTTGAAGTTCAAACATAAAATCGTAATTAAGGGTCGTCTTTTAGATGCAAAAAATAATCCGTTGTCTTATGTGGCCGGAGATATTTTAAATGATAAAGGTGAACTCGTAGACAATTCATTTTTTACGAACAAACAAGGCCGCTTTTTTATCGAAGGTTTAGAACCGGGCAGTTACAAAATTGTGACAGACAGAGCTGATTTAAATGCTATTTCAGTTGAAGTGTTAAAAAATGAAAACAACTCTCTTGATTTAAAAGATGTGGTTGTTCCGGTTTCTGGAGGCGTTAATGATTAATTCTTTAAAGGCTGCAGGATTATTTTTTACTTTAGTTTCTATTTTAAGCTTAACTGCGCAGGCAAATGAATGCAGTAATATACAGCTCCAGCCAACAACGACAGTTTATAACTTCACTTCAGGTTATACTGTAAATCCATCGG
>CAMLRE010000333.1 GCA_946482355.1 uncultured Bdellovibrio sp. | reverse complement strand
TTGATGTGGTCATCAATCGCAATGCTTTCGCCTAACTTCCTTGTAAGTACTAGCATAAAAAAGAACTCCCTGTTCCCTGTAATACCCTTCTGGGTAAAACCTCATTCTGATATAACCTTCTCGGCTTATATCGCTCTAAACATAACTCAGCGGAAGTCTAGTTAATGTGTCTATCTTAAGAAGTCAAGTAGGCTTTGGCTCATGAACTTCTGTGAAGTTGCTAGCGTCGCCTCTAGAGTTTGATTGGATTTACTGATTTCTGTCATAACCTGAAATACATCTGCATCTTCGATTTGCGAATTATAGGCCTTATTATCTACAAGACCACGCTGGATGCCTTCACCAGTAGCAACTAATTGATTGATACGGCCACCCACCTCGGCACGAGCCAAGTTAATTTGGGTTAAAGCTTGGTCTAATGACTCTAAAGATTCTTGAATGCCGGTCTTGTCATCCGTGCGTAGCGCGGCTTCCAGCCCCATGACCGTTTGAAAAATATTAACGCCGCGGGCATCTGTTACCGGATCGCGCTCATTAACTCTTTGCACTGAACCCACGTTCGCAGGTCCTCGGGTTTCAAGGTGACTATCTTGAAGTTCGTCTCTTTGAAACTCAGCTTCGATTTGGTCAATTTTATATTTTTGTAAGTCTTCAACTGTTTTAGGAATGTTCTGCTCACGCGGAACAGTTCCACCGTACGACAGATCCTGACCTAAGAACACTTGTGATCCCACTAAGTTCATTGGCATGAACTGGCCATCGATAGTTTGAATTTGAATCTGCCCGTCATCACCAGAATACACACCATCTTTTGTAAAAGGCGGCTGTGTTGTTTTATGACCGGCAAAGATATAACGATCGCCGAAACGACGGTTACTCATTTCAACAACTGATCCGTAAAGCTGCTCAACCTCAGAGGCCATCATCTCACGCGGAACACCTTTATTCGTGTCGTTCGCCGCTTGCAATGCCAGCTCTTTTGCACGCACAAGAACGTCGTTCATTTGCGCAAGCACTGATTCTGTTGTTTCTAAAACTGATTTACCTAAGAAAATATTTTTTTCGAACTGGTTCATGTTCGTTGAATCAGTTCTATTTTGTAAAATACGAGACACGCCACCCGGATCATCCGAAGGTTTTGTCACGCGTTTCATTGATGAAGCTTGATTTTGCAAATTAGAAAGCTCTGATCTGTTTTTATTCAGACTATTCAGAACTTGATGTTGTTGCATTTTATCCGAGACTCTCATCGCCTATCACCTATAATCTTTTCAGATTCAAGATTGTATCAAACATTTCGTCTGCGGTTTTTACTAAACGCGCTGATGCTTCGTACGATTTTTGGTACTCAATCAACTTCGCGGCTTCTTCATCTAAACTAACACCGCTGATACTTTCGCGGATGTTCTGTAATTGTTCTAACGTATTTTTCTGGCTATCAAACTCACTGTTTGCACGTTGAGCTAAAATACCCACTTCACTTACTTTTGAATTGTAGAAATCGTCAAAGCTGTATTTACCATCGCCCATTAAGCGTTGGCCTTGTAAGCTGTGAATCACATTCGCTACCGAGTTATCACCCGGAGCATTTGGTTTAGAAGCAGCTGCGATACGGCTTACGTCTTTGATAATGTCTTTTGAAACTGTCCAGTTACCGATATCAAATGGTTCATTGGGATTATCTAAACCGAAGAAGTTTCCACCCACGGCGTTTTGACGGTCATAACCTTCACGGTGCGCACGGTTTACTTCGTTAGCGATGTTAAAAGCTAATTCATTTAAACCATCAATCATTGATTGTGTTGTCACATCACGCACTTCAACGGCTGCGCCCACTTGGCCTTGTTTAAAGCGCTCAGTGATATCAACCTGGCTTCCGCCTGGGCTTAACTCATGAAGAATCATTGTTTCGCCACTCGGTGCGCGACCTGTTTTAATTTGCGAAGATGTTGTTCCCGTAACTAAGATCACCGCTTTACCGGCTGTTACGTTAACCATTCCTGTTTTAGGATCTTCAGCGTAAGAAATATCTACTTTTTTAGAAAGTTCTTTTAATAAAGCATCACGGTGATCACGTTCATCGTTGGCTGTACCTGCCCCATTGATTTCGGTGCGCTGAATTTTTTCATTTGTGATCGCTAATTCTTTCGCTAAAGCATTTACTTCAGCCACAGAATATTCGATCTGTTTATTCATATCAGTTTGCGCATTTAAAATTTGCTGGTGAGCTTGCTTAAATTGCTGAACTAAACCCATACCTGCTTCACGCACTTGTGTACGCGCTACAACTGACTCAGGCGTATTTGCTAATTCACGGAATGAGTTAAAGAAGTTAGCAATCGACGAGTTGATCCCTTGCACGCTTTGTTCATTTAACGATGATTCAAGGCGAGCTAAAGATTGTGTTTTTTGATCTAAACGGCTGAAATTTGAACTTTGAGCTTCTAATTGTTTTTCGATCCATGGATTATTCACGCGAGAAATATTCGCTAAACGAACACCCGTACCGATTTGAAATTTACCTTCACCAACAGAAGGATTCGTTGAGAAATCAACTTTTTGACGAGAATAACCTTCAGTGGATTTATTCGTGATATTGTGCGAAGTCGTTTGGATCGCTGTTTGATTCAGCGCCATCGCTCTTCGTCCGATATCCATCATCCCATGAATTTTGGCCATCCGTTGCCCCTTATAGCTTAAGCCATCCGTTGCTTAAGCGATTAAGCTAGTTCTTCATGAACTAAGCTTTACGTGTAACTAAGTGTCCTGATTGTTCAGGCTGCTTGTATTTCCCTTTTTGTTGGTAAGTTTTTTGCGGTCCAATTAAAGCATCTTTAAAATTTTCTAAAGCTGAGTTTACTGTTTGCAGTGCTGTTTCGGCGTAAACCACATTCGTTTTGTTGATTTCGCTTAAACGCTTAATCACCATTTCTAAAGCAGCATGCATCGTTCTTAATTTTTCGCCTTCAGCACCACCGATTTTTTGGGCGATTTCTAATAATCTTGGCTGAGCTGTATCAGCTCCTACTAAGTGAGCTAATTCAGCGGCGTAAGTCATACGAACTGCGTCTAAAGCTTTGATTTTAATAATCACTTGTTCTTTAGTGTTATTGTTATCATTTAACTGATCGATATTTGAAGTGATCAAAAGATCTTTTTCTTTGCGCACGATATCTAATAACTGGCGATAGTTTTTTAACATATCATCTAAGTTAGAGATCATTTTTTCGTAAGCTAATTTTTTTAAAGCAGCAACGTCCACTGTCGTGTCCTCTTGTTTTGATCAGCCGCGAACGGCTAGTTTCCGGCTGACCTTTTTTCTAAAGGGCCGACCTCTCGGTCGTCCTATCCTACAGCACTATTCTTCTGAAGTTCTTGAAGTAGCTAAATGCTCTTGAACCATTTTTTCTGCAATGGCTTTAGCATCTACTTTGTATTTACCTTCATCGATTAATTTTTGAAATTTTTCAACTTTAGCTTGGTCTACATCCGGAGAAGCCATAGCTAATTCTTTAGCGCGTTGAATATCTTTAGCGCGAGCTGAAAGATCTACTTTTACTGAATCACCA
>CAMLRE010000332.1 GCA_946482355.1 uncultured Bdellovibrio sp. | reverse complement strand
GTCATTTCAAAGCTAAAATCATAGACATAACGCCCTTTTTGTAATTACATAACAATATGAAGATTCTGGTGATTCGATTCTCAAGTATAGGAGACTTAACTCAAAGTTTAAGCATTCCTGCGCTTATTAAAGAAAATCATCCCGAAGCTGAAGTGCATTTTTTAACGCGCTCAGATTTTACGCTTTTATTAAACAATAATCCGCAAGTAAAAAAAGTATGGGCCATTGACCGCAAAAAAGGCTTTTCTGAGATCTTTAACTTAGCCAAAGAACTTCGCAAAGAGCACTTTGATATTATCTACGATGCTCATAATAACTTACGTTCATTTTTTATTCGCCACTTGGTTTCAGCAAAATCAAAAATCGTAAAACCGATGTCGCGTTTAAAACGTTTTTTACTGATTCGTTTTAAAATTAATCTTTTTGAAAAACCATTTTCTGGCCAGCGTGATTTATTAAAACCTTTAGAAAAAATGGGTATTAAATTTCGCCTGCCTAAACCACCGTTGATCTTTTTTGATCCCGCTACCGAAAATAAAATTTCAAACTTACTTTCAGAACATCAACTATCTCGTTATATCGTGATCGTGCCATCTGCCGCCTATGCGCTAAAACGTTGGCCTATGGATCACTGGAAAAAATTAGTTGAACGTAACAGCGATAAAAAAATCGTAGTTCTTGCCGGTCCTACAGACACTTTTACCTCTGAACTTGATCAATACCCAAATATCGTAAATTTAACCGGCAAAACAAGTTTATTAGAATCAGCAGCGATTATTAATCGTGCGCAACTGATTGTGACAAACGATACAGGCATGCTGCATTTCTCTGAACAACTGGGTAAAAAAACAATCGCTTTAATGGGGCCAGCGCCTTTTGGATTTCCGTCACGTTCAAGCACTGTGATTATGGAGAGAAACCTTTATTGCAGACCTTGCAGTAAACATGGCCAAGGCCCTTGTGTAAACCCTAACTTTCAACAGTGTATGGTGGATTTAACACCAACAATGGTGCAAGAGCATTTAGAAAGATTATGGTTATGATTATTTATAACCTTCTTTATAACTTTTTACGTTTTATTCTTTTATTAAGTTCACCGTTTTTGGGTCCTAAAACGAAAGCTTGGATGAAGCTTCGAGCTAACCAAGATATTTTTAAAACTCCGGTTGATCCGAATGCACAGAAAATCTGGATTCATGCCTCAAGTGGCGAGATTGAATACGCTAAAGGGTTAATCCGTGATTATAAAAAGGCTTACCCGCAAAGTCAGATTTTTGTTTCTTACTCATCACTATCAGCCCCTTCGTTATTTAAAAATATCACTGGTGAAGTAACAGCGTTCTTTCCGCTCAATTGGGATATTACGAGTCAAAATTCTAAACTTTTGGATTTTATTAAACCCCGTATTTTGATTTTTTCGCGCACTGATTTTTGGCCAAATTTAATTACCCAAGCTAAAAAAAGAAATATTAAATTAGCGACCATTGCAGCTAATCCTAAAATGACTTTTTTAAGCTCACTGTGGCTTAAGTTTGCGTGCAAAGACTTTGATTTTTTTAGCTGTGTTGAAGAAGAACAGGTTTCATTCTTAAAAAAACTTTTACCCCACACTGATGTTCGCTACATTCCTGATACGCGCTTTGACCAAGTGTTTTTTAGACTTAATCAAAACTCCTTAGTTCAGCTTGATCAGAATAAAAAACTGATGACTTTGGGTTCAACTTGGCCCAAAGACGAAGAGGTTTTAAAACAGGCGGCAAAGAAACTTTTAGAGAATAAATTTTCACTGATTTGGGCCCCCCATGATGTTAAACACGCAACTTCTTTGTTTAATGATTTAACCAAACTTCTTCCGGGTAAAAAAATCGTTAAACTAGCCGACTATGAACCTTTGGCTGATTTTGATATTTTGATTGTGGATCGTATCGGTGTTTTGGCTGATTTTTATCGTTTTTCGAAGTTAAGTTTTGTCGGTGGCTCATTTGTTTCGCGGGTGCATTCGGTGATGGAACCTTTATGCGCCGGAAATTTTGTTATCGTTGGCCCGTACTATCAGAATAACCCTGAAGCCATTGCTTTTAAAAAATTGAAGCTGGTTAAAACTGTTAATAACGCGCAAGATTTTTTAGCGGCAGTTCAGTATTTTGAAGACAACAAAGACCAATTAAAAGAATTAAAACACCGCACCGAAAGCAAACAAGGCGGAAGCCTTAAGACGGTTCAAGCGATTGTAGAAACCTTAAAGTCCTAACGCCGTACCAACTTACTTTTTCACCGTCAACAACGACACCTTTAAAACCTTCAGCTTTAAGTTCTGAATAATATTTAGCAAACGGAAACGGTTCTGATGAAAAAAGACAGAATGTTTTTTTTAGATCTTCTTCTGAAATTTCAGGATATTTTTTTTCATTAGGCTCTAAAGAAATTCCGAAAAGTTTAAGCACATCACCGATAAAAGTGTCTGGCGAAACGCGCATAAAAGGCTTTTTCCAAATCACATAACTGTATCTTTGCTCCGGAGCAAATTCGCCATCGATAACGCACTTTTTGAACTGCTCTAATGAGAATTTTTTAAGAGAAAGATACTCATTTCCCCAGGCGGTCAGTGTTGCATTTTTTAAGAGCTTACTTAGATTGATCAGTTCTTCGCCGCAGGTTTTGATATCCACGACATGCGTCGCATAACAAGTTAGCCCATGATCAAGGCACATTTGATACATCTCTTGGTTGTTTTCTTCTTTATCAAACAATACCAAATCAGGCTTTAACTGCACGATCTGCTCGATAGAGTTGATATTTTTTGTACCACCGACCACAGGAACGCTTTTAATCGCATTTTCGGGGTGAATACAGAAACGCGTGCGCCCGATCACATCCACTTTGGATGCAATCAATGTTTCTGTCCATGAGGGTACAAAACTTACGACGCGCATAGCAGCAGGATAGCCCAAAAAACAGCGTTGAGTCACGAGCTGTATTGTGTAGAATGAGCAGCTTATGAAAGATTTTACAGCAATTCGTACTCGTCCAGAAGAAGTGCCTTTTAAAAAAGGTGATGTTTTAGTTTTATTCGGTGAATTATTTAACCGTGGTTACGCAAACGGTTTAGTTGAAGAAGCCGAAGCTCATGGTCTAACCGTGGTTCGTGCAACCGTAGGCCGCCGTGATGAAAATAATAATTTACGTGCTTTAACTGAAGAAGAAGCGAAAAATATTCCGCAGCCTTTTATTAATGTTCCGCTTGAGGCGGGTTTTGATCTTGAGCAAGACAGCAAAGGCCAAACACCAAATGAATACCTTAAAGGAATCAAATTAAGCGACTGGCAAAACACACTGTTAACTGAACAATCATTACAAGAATCTCTAGAAAAAGGCCGTGCCCGCTTTAAAAATCAAACAGCGACCTTTATCAACCAGTTAGAAAATTTAATTTTACCGAAACTACAGCCCGGCAACCACGTGCATTTTGCGCATCTCATGGCCGGTGGCGTTCCACGTGCAAAGATTGTTTTACCTTTAATGAACCGTGTTTTTAAAGGCACTGGTGATCGTTATTTATCTTCTAAAGAATTC
>CAMLRE010000331.1 GCA_946482355.1 uncultured Bdellovibrio sp. | reverse complement strand
CAGCGTATCCACCGATACCTGCGCCAAGTAAAGCACCTACAGCAGCACCTTGAGCACGGTTACCAGATTGGTGACCGATGATCGCGCCGAGAGCTGCACCAGCAGCAGCGCCGATACCAGCACCTTTAGCCGTATTTTTTTGATCAGAAGCACAGCTTGAAAACATTAAAGCTGCAGCAGTGATAACTAGGGTGATTGTTTTTTTCATTTGTTCCTTTCGTGTGCCGTGGGCACAACAGATTCCTTCTGTTTGTGTTTTTTGTTATTCAACTTCGTGGCTTAATGGGCGTCGTGGAGCTCTAAAGTAAGTACGCGGTGACAGATCAAATAAATCTCCCACTTTACTCATGTAGACACACGCATAACGTTCCATTTGATAGGCAAAGTAACTTTCTTCGTTACCAGCACGCATAAGTTGGCCCCAGTTCGGGTTGTATAGCGCTTGCTGTTTTTTAATTAACTGACTGATCTGAGTATCAAAATCACCGATCTCTTTTTGTAATTGATCGATTTTTGCTTCGTCTACTTTTGTAGAGCGCTCGTACTTTTGAGTCATTAGGTCAGTTAAAATATCTTCTAACGGCTCTTTTTGTTTCATTAAAGAATCAATTTCAGCCATGTAAGGTTCAGCGGTTTTGTTTTGTTTGATCTCGTGCTCAAGCTCTTCGATGATCATTGCTGTACGCCAGTTACAATCTTTCTTTAAGCGTAAGATATCGCCGTAGATATGGTCACCGATGTAAAGAATGTCATCACCTTCAAGATCTAGTGTTGAGGTGAACTTCTTCGCGTTACCACCTTGGTAAACACCCGGAGTAAGTTTTCCTTCAACGTTTGTCATTGTTCCATCTTCTGGATTTACTTTTAAGAATCTAGAATCTTCGTAGAAGAACTTAGGCTTCTGCGCGAAAGTCACCACATACTCAAAAAGATCAACCCAAGATTTGTGGTCTTTTAAGAACGGATTAATGGCATAATCTAATAATAATTTTGAGTAGTGGAATTCAGAATTTGTTACGATAAAGATTTTTTTACCGTGCTTTTTATATTTTTCTAAAGCGCGAACAACACTTTCATCTTTAATGATGTAGTGTTCAACATTTTTACGAACAGCATCTTTTAAAGATCCGTCGCGGTGAGCTTCATCTAAAGCATCTAACACGTCATCAGCGATAATTGAATACTCTGGTAATTTTAAAGATGGGTCAGAATCTTTTAAATCAACTAATTGCGAGTAAGCATGCGCTAATGAGTAAGAAAACGATGTATCAACCGCTAAATAATCAGACTTAGATAAGTCGATGTAAGTTGAGTGGTACATTTTTCTGTGAATTTTGTAATCCAAAGGTTTTAAGCCGTGGAACGAATTACGAATCGCTGTGTAGCGGTTTAATTTTAATAAATTTCCGCGCTGGCGATCGATTACTAATCCGCGTAAAGCGAACTGAAAATCGAACTGAAATTTTCTGATAACTTCAGGGTAGCCTTTTTTAGACACTAACTTATCGATGATTGTGGTGTGTGAAAGGCGCTCAAAATTTTCAGTGTTGTAGCGGACCAACGTGTGATCCATATCAAGACCGATGTACTTGATTTTTTTAAGGTTCAGAGTTCTGTTGACGTAAACTTTTTGTGTCGACATTTTCTACTTTCTGTAAGGTTATTTTTCTATAGGTAGTGAGAGTTTATTCCATAGCAACATGCCACCAAGCATGTTGTACGTGTTTTTGATTCCCAGGGAATACGCGTAGGCACTGGCTTGAGCAGAACGCATGCCTGAACGGCAGATAAAAACTACCGGTTTATCTGTGGGAATATTTTTGATCTGGTTTGGAATTTCACCTAACACGACTAATTGAGCATTGTGAACGTGTCCAAGTTCACCGGTGTATTCCTCCGGTTGGCGCACATCAATCAAAGTAAGTTCAGCAGCATGGCTGTTCACTTCTTCTGCTGTGACATCGAAGACATTTTCAAAATTAGGATTAGGCAGTTTTTGTTTAAATTCGTAAACCATCGGTCAACCAGTATAAAACAAAGCTAAGACGTGCAGCAACAACATTTACCTGAAGCGATTACGTTTTGACTGAAGTCGTAACACGGTTAGTATAGCTGTGGTGAAAAAATCAGAATCCTTTCAATTATCCCATGAACAAGCGCTCGCTCTCGATTTATTGCGATCTGGCGAAAATGTGTTCCTTACGGGCGGAGCAGGGAGCGGTAAATCCTTTGTTATTAAAGAACTCACAAAAGATTTAGACCCGAAAACGATGCCTATTTTAGCAAGTACCGGCGCAGCTGCGGTGCTTCTAGGGGGTCGTACTTTTCACTCATTTTTTGGTTTAGGAATTATGGAAGGTGGTCCAGACGCCACCTACGAACGCGCCAGTAAAGACGGAAAAGTCATGAAGCGCCTTTCACAGGTCGAAGGTTGTATCATTGACGAAATTTCGATGATTCCTGGTGAAGCTTTAATGATCGCTGAAGCTTTGGCGCAAAAAGCCCGCGGTTCAAAATTACCTTGGGGTGGTATGCGCATGATTGCCGTCGGTGATTTTGGCCAACTTCCGCCAGTGACTAAAACAGGACAAAAAAGAGACTGGTGTTTTTTAAACCGCGTCTGGGATTCGACAGGTTTTCAGGTTTGTCAGTTAAAGCACAATCAGCGTGTGCAAGATTCAGAATTTTTAGATGTCTTGGCTGAAATCCGCAATGGGCGCATGAACCAGAAGGTCGCTGATTTTTTAAATAGCCGCACAAAACCACACGATGAAGAACAATCTGGTACAAGATTATTTCCGCGCCGTGAACAATCAGATAATTATAATCAAAAAAAATTAGCTGAAATTCGTGAAGAAGAATTAAAATACGAAGCCATTTACTTCGGCGAAGAAAAATTTGTTCAAGGTTTAAAAAAATCGTCGCCAGTTCCCGAGACATTAAAACTAAAACCTGGTTGCCGGGTGATGTTTTTAAAAAATGACGCCAACAAACGTTGGGTGAATGGCACACGCGGCGTTTTAGTCGGCGAAGAAGATCAGCATTTAATTGTTCGTAAAGACTACGGCCGCGAAGTGAAAGTTGAAAAAATGACCTTTTCTTTGTTGGATGCTGAAGGAAATGTGAGAGCTAGCGTCATACAATATCCACTGATTTTAGCTTACGCCACAACGATTCATAAATCCCAAGGGGCTACACTCGATGAGCTGTGGTGCGATTTAAGCGCTCTTTGGGAGCCAGGTCATGCTTACGTGGCCTTATCTAGGCTTAGAGATGCAAGCGGATTACACATAGTTCGGTGGAATCCGCGCTCATTTATCGTCGATCCGTTAGTGCAAAAGTTCTATCAAAATCTTTGACCCTTCTTTAAGCCTCTTGCTAGATTGAAGCATTCAAATAAGAGAGGTTTAAATGAAAACTTTTGCTCCGACTCCTGTGACTATTGATTGGTCAAAAGCGAAAATCACTGAAAAAAATCCGATCGGTCTTTATGGCGTGGATTTCTTAGAATACTCTGGCCCAGATGCAGCTCTTTTCGAAGGTTTATTTACTCGTTTAGGAATGACTGAAATCGTTTCGATCCCGGG
>CAMLRE010000330.1 GCA_946482355.1 uncultured Bdellovibrio sp. | reverse complement strand
CTAACCAGTCGGCGTATTCAGAATAGGTAACACAACGAACTTCTGGTTTGTTACACACAAAATTTGCAAAGTCTTTCATGGCGTCCCAATAAGCCGAACCGTTCCACTTAGAAAAGTGGTGGCCGATGTGAACCGGAGCGCGTCCGCCGAAATAATTTTCTTTAAAATAAAAGTTATAACTGTCTAACATCTGATTTTTAAAACGCAGTCTTTCTTCTTCAGTTAATCCAGGCTTAGAAGCTCCTGCCGAGTGGTAAACCAGCCAGTTAAAATCCATCGATAAGGTTGTTTTATTTGTTCCGGCGATTTTAATTCGAGCTAGCGGAAAATTCCAACCACCCCAGTTTTGTTTTTGTGGCCAGTATGTCGGCGCTGAACTTTTTGAAGTGTCGTATCTGAATTTATGTTTTTGTAACGTTGGCCATAGACCATCTGTGTAGGCTAAAAGAGGCGCACGAAAGCCCACGATATTTTCTTCTTTAAAAGCAAAACCAGAAGGGCCGTATTGTTTGGGTTCAGGAAGTCTATTTAACGAAAAGATATTAAAGAAAATATAATTAAATTGGTTAAACTCAGAATCCCAAGCGTTTGCATCCCAAGTGTTACCGTACATCGGATCATTTTTATCACGACCTGTTTGATCACAATGAGCATTGGCGTGTGAACCGATTTCGTGGCCTTTTAAAAAAGCTTTGTTTGTTAAACTTACGCGTAACGGGATTCTTGATTTGTCGTCTTCCCAGCCGATGCAGCTGACCGGTTTATTCAACATCGGTGTTTGGTAAGAACTTTTCTGGCTTTTATCTAAGTAATAAACCGGATTTACGAAGTATGTAAAACGAATCAAATTATTTTTGGCTTCGTTATGCGTTTTTACCGTGTCAGCAAAATCAATAGATTCTTTCCAGAAGTCATTTGATTTTGAACCATCAAAAGCTAAAAGCACGAATTGCGGAGGGCGTTCTACTGAGGTCGGTTTTCTAGTTTTTTTAGCGTAAGTAGCAGGGGTAGCTAAAAGCACAACTAAGAGCGAATTGATCCAAAATTTCATGCGCAGATCCAGTGTAAAAAGTTTTGACAGGAAAGCCTTTCAAAAAAACGACTTTTTTAAGGGTTTTCCCTCTGAAATTGTCGGGTTTTTGACAATGATTCTTGAGCCCATTGTGGAAATCTTGACGATGTATTATTTTGAAGCGGTGAAAACTTGCTCTAAATTTCTTAAATTAGCTTTGGCCATCGTAGGTCTCGTGTTTTTCGCCTCTTGCGGGAAAAAGACACAAGTGCATGGCGCTGAAGCTGAAGTTATGGGGCCAGTTGAAAAGATCGTCGGTGGCTCTGAAGTCGCAAGTTCTACGTTAGTGAATAACCTTTTTGTGATGATCGTGTCTGATAACAAGGGCACACCGCAAGTTTGTACTGGAATTTTTATTAGCACACACCACATTCTAACAGCCGCACACTGTGTGAATGAAACCGTTGATGATTTAAGTTTAGTGACCGGTGTAAACCCGTTAGTCGATGACCAAGCCTTAACGCTGACGCCTGTTCATGTGGATCGTCATGACAAGTATAACCCCTCATCAAAGACGGAACGTAATGATATCGCCATCATCACGGTGGCTGAAACAATTGGCTTAGCCGCCAACGAAATTCCACAGCTTCCAAGCTTAGAGCTAGCAGCTAAAATGACTGAGGCGCCAAGCTTACAATTCTTAGCGGTGGGTTACGGTAAAACCGGAACAACAGCCGACTTAGAACGCAGTGAAGGTGTTTTACGATCAGTGAAATTAAGAACTGATTTTAAAAACGAAAAGATCATGACGGTGAATCAGACAAATGGCCTTGGTGTTTGTTATGGTGATTCAGGTGGCCCGGCCTTAAAACTTTACCGCGGTATTCATTACGTGATCGGGGTGGCCGCAGGAATTGATCATAGCGAAACGGCGCAAGAAATCGATGAATGTCAGGGTGGTTCGCTTTATATGAACATCATTCCACATATTAAGTGGATTCAAGATATCATCTACAAGTAGTTATTTTTTATTAAGACCCATTTGGTTTAAAATATCTTCGACAATATCAGTGGCCTTTTTCATTTTACCGAAAAAATCATTTTCAGCCGTAATAATTTGGCGGCGAGGGTGGCCATTCCAGCTTGAGCGCACTTTTTCATTTAAGAGTAAAGCCTCGTGAAACGATTCGGTACGAATCGGGTTTGTAGTGTCGTAATCGCCTTCAGTGGCTGTATCAAGGTGTAAAACCCAGTCATAGCGAGCCAATTCAGTCTGGCGGGTCGAGTTGATATTTTTAAAGAAATGCTCTTCGTTATCAGGCCAGTACGCTAAAGAATCTAAAGACCCGCGGTCGCAGATAATTAAACAATCCGGGTTACTTTCAACTAAAAGATCTTCGATATGGCGAAGCGTAGAGATAATGGCAAGTTGGGCGTGGTAATAGCCCGCGTAGTTTTTAATACGCGGAAAACCACCTTTATACAAAATCGAAGCGGCTTCAGGAGCCACTTTGATTTTTGGACCAAATTCTTTTTTTAAAACTTCAATCAGAGTTGTTTTTCCGCCTGAAGGTCCGCCAGTGATCGCTAACTTCTTTGCCATGCTTAGGCCTTAGGTAAACATTTACTTACGGCATCGTGACCGATCCACATAACAGGGTGTTTCGGTTTATAAGCATCGTGAAGCATGATGTAGCCGCAAGATTTAAAAATGATCTCACTTAAGACAGCACTCATTAATTGTTTTTCGTCTTTGTGCATAGAAAGAATTTCATCAGAAAGATTTAACATCTTTTCTAATTGTTCTTTCGTTGAATGCTGCGGCCAAGTGGCGTAGTCGCTTGTGCCGTGTTTTTCAGACCACGTCATAAACTCATCCACCTTGGCAAAGATTTGCTGAAGCATTTGCGGCTCTTTTAAAACTTGCTCGCAATCGCTTTCCATTTTTTTAGTGATCGGGTGATTTGGTTGTTCACGTTTTAATGAACGAACTAAGTTGTATAAAGCAATCTCAACACCTTGAAAGATCGAACTTGAGTTCGTTAAAATCTCAGGGCAGTTGTAAACGCAAGTTTGTACACCTTTATCAAACCATTTTTTAGAATACTTTTCTAAATCACATTTCGCCCAGCCTTGAATGTACGGGGCGTAAGATTGCCAGTGATATTCACCGTTAATGATCACTTCTGTGCCGTGATAGCCGTAAGCTACGTAAGATGTTGAAACGTTTTTAGCTTTTAATTTTTCACGTAAAGCTGAAGATTCATCAACTAACACATCAAACGTTTCAGCTGTGACCACGTGAAAGTTTAATTGTAAGAAACGGCCAATTTGGCTTTCCCAGAATTCTTTAGAAGATAAATAACGATCACCAGTGCCTTTAAAAACACGGTTCATAAGCGGTAATACGATTTTCGTGCGCGGAACACCGCCCGCCATTAAGTGCGCAAAGTGCACGTGGTTACCAGCTTGTAATTTCGGTAAAATTAAATTTTCTAACTGAGTGATAAATGTCGCTGTTTGTTTTTTAAAACGCGCGCGTCCTTTTTCTAAAGATTCTTGTAATGACTGTTCAGTTAACTGTGTATTT
>CAMLRE010000329.1 GCA_946482355.1 uncultured Bdellovibrio sp. | reverse complement strand
ACTCAGAAGTGGGCCAAATCAATTTCGTTTACCCGTCTATTAAAATTAAAGAGCCTAAAGAAGTTTACGACTACGTAGCCAAAAGCTCAAAAGATGTACCGCAACCAAAAGATTTCAACGTGAAATGGACTGAAGTTCCAAACGCTGACAAATACATTGTTGAAGTTGATAAAAAAGGTGGCGACTTCTCTAGCCCTAAAAAATTCACTTCTAGAAAACCAGCCAGCGCGATTCAAGTTCCCGGTCAAGGTGAATACGAATACCGTGTTTCTGCTTACAATGCGCAAAATAGAAAAATCAGCTCATCAAGTAATGTGGGTGAAATTATCTATAATAAACTTTTTGATATGAAAACTCCGGCTATTGAAAAAACAGCTTCTAGCCTACAGTTCTTCTTTCAAAAAGGTTTAGGTAAATATATCTGGTTAAAATGGGTTTCACCTGAAGCGAAAGTAACTGATAAATACCGCATTGAAATTGCGAAAGATCAGAACTTCACGAAATTATTTAAATCGTATTCAACTTATAAAACAAAAGTTCTTGTTCAAGACAATTTACCGGTTGGTAATTACTATTGGCGCGTTCGCGCGGAATCAACTGAAGATAAAGAACAGGTTTCTGACTGGTCTAACCCTGGAAAAATTGAAATCAACTCTGGAGCAATGTAAGCCTAAGGCTTAACGGAGCGATGTAAGCCACCGCTCCTTCACTTTTTATAACGGTAATCCCGGATAATTTCTTTTTTCTTTTACAAAAGCCGTTTCTTCAACGGTCGCTCTACGATAATTAAAAGACTTAGTTTCGCTCGCTAATCCAAGTGGCGTAAACGGATTATCTTCATTTTTGTAATGTAATAAACCCGTATAAAAGTCAAAACGATTGGCTCCTTTAATCGCCCCGCCTCTATCGCGGACAATAAAAAAGCCGTCATGCACTTCACCATTTGGAAGCTTCGTGCCTTTAACTGATTCGACAAAAATAACTTCGCCTGCTTTATGAAAATTCATGTCAGCAGCCACAGTATAATATGGATCTAAGCAGATGTTACTTACGCCCAAACCATAAGGGCATTTCTCGCCCACTTCTTTAAACAAAGGTACACCCTGCTTATTTTGATCAACGTAATTAATAAGCTTAGTTTCATCGCCGCGAACCAAAGCACATGTACCCTCGATCACGCAGGTTTTATAATCGGTAGCACATACTTTTTTAATGGCTTCACCTGTCGTTGAATACAGTGTCTTTTTGACTTGGCAGTCCTGCTCGGTAAGATCAATGGATTTTACGAAATAAATCGTAGGATTTAGCTTTTTCTGCGCAAAAGCCACACCCGAAATAAAGAACAGAAGAACAAAAGTGATTAATGTTTTTACAGTCTGTGTTTTCATACAATCAGATTAGGTACAATAAAAAGACCAGACCTAAATCCCCCTATATCGAAGCCTAAACTGTAAATTGTTACCAAATCTGTCACTTGGCCCAGAATTGTTTCATTCAGACCTGGCGCAAAATGGCCGATAAAGTTTTGTTATTAGAAAATTTTACTAAGACAACAAAGGGAGACTTTTTAATGAGACTTATCAAACTCATCATGAGCACGGCATTGCTATTCACATTTTCATGTCAATCACCATGGAAAAAAGATGAAACAAGAACCGTAGCTCAGTACGAACAAGTAGATGAAGAGCAAAAACACGCCAATACTTTTGAAAAGTTGATGCAGGCTCCAACAGATGCCGAAAGATCTCGTAACTTTGCAAACTACCTTGATCGCCAAAGAAGTTTTTATTACGTAGCTCAACAGCTTCTTTTTGATTTCGATGCCCGCTTAGATGTGATTTACAACAAAACACAAAATGGCGAACAATTAACTGACGAAGATATCAACGAATTCCAAAAAATTCGTATGCAAAATCTTATCGCTTGGGAATTCTCTGAGCGTAATCTTCACGAAATGTTAGATCTTTATTACTTAGCTTTAAAACACTCTAACACTGATGGCTCTCCGTACCAAAAATCAACTCAGTGGATGGTGGCTAACGTTAAAAAATGGATCGATGAAGGTTGGAAAAAAGGCGACAAATCCGCGATCATGAATTTAGCGCAAAACTTACATGACGTGAATGAACAAATTAAAGCTGAATTTACAACGAAAGTTAAAACCCCTTCGTTTAAATCTTATCTTAACCCTTCGCAAGCTGTACTAACAGAAGCTTTTGAACGTTCAAAATGGCTTGCCGTTAACCGTCCAAAAACACACTTAGATTCTTTCGTTGAAAAAGAATGGTCTGAATATTTACAAACTCGCGCGATCGAACCTGAACAAGATTTCGTAAATAACAGAACTGATTTCTTACAAAATGATTTCAAATTAAAAAAAGATTTCAATTTTAAAGGTAACTTCACTAACCCACGTACACCACAAGCTTTAGATACGTTATACCCAAGTGCTGATGGTAACGGCCATGTAACTGGTAACCGTTTTCCTATGGGTAAATGGGCCATGACGTTTGATGACGGACCAAACCCGACTCACACCCAAGGTATGGTGAATAACTTAAGTAATAACGGTGTTCACGGAACATTCTTCTGGCAAACACAAAACGTTGTTAAGTATAAAACTTTTCCACAAAAGAAAAGCCCGCTTTATTCACGCGCTTTACACTCTTACACTCATGCGAACTTACCTAAATTAGGTCAATCAGGTTTAAATAAAGAGATCAATCAAGCCGTAACTGATTTTGCCCAAGTGGTTGGAGAAAAACCAACGATGTTCCGCTGCCCTTATGGTGCTTGTGGCCCTTCTGGCGGTACAATCAGACAAATGATCGCAAAACAAGACATGTTACACATCGCTTGGAACGTTGATACATTAGACTGGCAAGATAAAAACCCGGAATCAATTTTCCAACGTTCTAAAAAACAAATTGATTCACTAGGTCGCGGTATTGTTTTATTTCACGATATTCACCCACAATCAGTGATCGCGTCAGATAAAGTGATCAAGTACTTAAAATCTAAGTATAAGATTGAGCCGCTTCACAAATTGATTGAAGAATCACGCGGTAAACCATACTATACACCGTAAGATGAAACTTACGGTTGTATTAACTTTATTAGCGATTTCTTTCTCTTCTGAGGCCAGAACTTTACAGTCTCTGGCCCAACTTTCAAACGCCCTACTGGTTTTAGCTGAACAAGCGACACCACAGGCCGGAAGCAAAACCTGCAATCTTTCAAGCCAACAGATTTCAGAAAAAAGCCAAGCCTTACACATCTTAATTGATGAAAAGTCTCAAGCTCTAACTGAAGGCGATTTTAAAATCTTAAGCCAAAGAGCGGATACTTGCGAAAAAGACTGCACGTGCGACATCTATGCTTACGCCTTAGAAAAACGCGAACGCCCTATTCAAGCTATTGCTGACAAAGCCACAAAGACACAAATGGAAGACCGCCAAAAATGCATGAAGGCTGTTAAAAACGTTTGTGCTCAAATCAAAAACCTTAAATAAAAAAAAGCCCTGTGTGTTACACAGAGCTTTCTCAATTATGAAGTAAAAATCGTAAAGAAATCTTCAGGAAACCAAATCGCCGTTAAGCGATTACATACATTGGTAACCTTGTT
>CAMLRE010000328.1 GCA_946482355.1 uncultured Bdellovibrio sp. | reverse complement strand
ATACAATCCAAACATGCAAAAACACACTGTTCACAGAGAAACTAAGTAATTAACTACGGTTAGTTATTTCCGTTTTATCGTAACAGCTAAAAAAATTTAGCATCTATGGAAAAGGGCTCATTAAATTTGAGCCCTTTGTCGTTTCTTCCCTAAGTACTTAATTCTTCACTGACATTTTGATAATGGAAGTAACCGATGGTCTGCACTAAAGCACATCGTTTGTTCTGAATCTTCAACAAATTTATTATCGACAATCTTCCACATTTTAATTGTTCGTAGTCCGCTTAAATAATTCGGCGAAAATAGCGCAATCACACTCGAACCTTTTGCTGACATGGTTCCGACCACTTCTCCGCGCGCATTTAAAATCGGCCCACCTGAAATACCCGCCTGGATATTAGCTCCTAAACACACTAAGTAGCCTAAGATACCATTTTCAACGTAGTTAGCGATTTGTTTTGGGCGCATCACATACCCTTTAAGCATACAGGAAAATTCTTTAGGCCCTACGCCTTCAGGATAACCCAGAATTCTTAGCGCTGAACCTGTCGGTGGAACTTCTGAAGGGCGTTCGTAATACGAAGTGATATTCACCGACTTGGCTTCTAAAAAATGATCGATACCATCAACAACCGTGTTACTTTTAGAAAAACTTCGTTTGTATTTATCGGCGTTGGGTTGCATTTGATCACTTTTTCTAACCGCAGGCCCGTACGGATAAAGACTCCAGTTTTTACTAAAGCTTAAACAGTGTCTGGCGGTGGCAAAGCGAATATCTGGTGTTTCGCTCCCCCGTGATACCTTCACGTAATAGCCGGTGCAGTTTCCGCTGTAATCACTGTCATTGTAGTACATAAAGGCCAACGACCTGGCTTCACGAGCGCCTTCAATCAGCGCAGGCTCTGCGGCCTGAGCCCTTAAGCTTAAGATCACAATTGCCCCGAGAGTGAAAAATACGGACTGTAAAAGCTGATTTAATGCATTTTTATTCATATTTATGCAGGACTTGCAAATATGAAGCGAAGTGTTGTTCATGGGCTTAAAGTTGGACTCATAGTCACCTTAGGTATATTTTTAAACCCATGAGCAACTTAAACCAATTTTTAGAAACTATGTGGGTTGATTACACGAAAATGAACCCTCAAGCAGCACAAATTTACCAAGCTTTTTCAAAAGGTAACAAACATGTTTTAAACGATCACATCGCTTTAAGAACATTTAACCACCCGAAACTTGGCATCAAATCTTTAGCTAAACATTTTGAAAAATATGGTTACAAAGAATGCGGCGAATACTTTTTTAAAGAAAAAAAATTATACGCTAAACACTACGAACACCAAACTAACCCTGACATGCCGAAAATTTTTATCTCTGAATTAGAGTTAGAAAAAATGCCAGAGTTTGTACAAAAAACGATTAATCACATCGTTGAACTTATCCCGCAAAATAAAATCGATTCAGAAGATTTTATTTTCAGCGGCACTCACTGGCCAATCGAACACTCGGTTTACGAAGAATTAGCCAAAGTGAGCGAATACGCATCTTGGGTTTATGCTTGGGGTTTTAGACCAAACCACTTCACTGTAAGTATTAATCACTTAGATCAGTTTAAAAATATTCAAGACTTAAACGTTTTCGTTAAAGGCTTAGGCGTAAAATTAAATGCTTCAGGCGGCGAAATCAAAGGAACTCCGGAAGAGCTACTAGAGCAAAGCTCGACAATGGCTAACGAAGAACCCGTTAAGTTTAAAGAAGGCACTTTTAAAATTCCGGCTTGCTACTACGAGTTTGCTAAACGCTACCCGCTTCCAAACGGTAAACTTTATCAAGGCTTTATCGCTAAATCGGCTGATAAAATTTTTGAAAGTACAAATAAACAACAATAATGGTTTGGGTTTACACTGTAAACCGAAAACTAGAGTCGACTTCTAGTTGTAGAAATAAAAAACCGACGGCAAACGTCGGTTTTTTATTTTCATGAATCAAATTTTAAAATCCTGTTCTGATAACTAGGCGATCTTTTTTGCAATCTCGTGATAAGTTTCTTGTTCTTTATCTGAGTCTTTCCAGTAAGGTTGGGCTTGTAAAAACGCTTTTACCAACTGGGCATCAAACTGAGAACCTCCGCAGCGTTTTAATTCTGCAAAAGCAATCTCTGGTGGTAAACCTTTTCTATAAACGCGATTTTCAGTCATCGCATCGAAAGTATCTACAACTAATATAATTCGGGCAAATAAAGAAATCTCGTCACCGATTTTTTTATCGGGATACCCTTCACCATCAATGCGCTCATGGTGACCACGAATGCCCGGCAAAAGTTGCGCAAAGAAAGGATTTGTTGCTAAGGGTTTTACGATGGTTTCTGAAATCGTAGAATGACTTCTCATGATATCTAATTCTTTGGGATCTAAGCGGCCTGGTTTTAACAAGATGTCTTTATCTACACCTATTTTACCAATGTCATGAAGAAGACCCGAGAATTCGGCAACCTTTTGCTCGTACTCATTAAGTCCGATATCGCGTGCTAATTTTCTTGAGTATTCGCCGACCCGCAGACAATGTTCGTAGGTAGACGGTTCGACAGTTTTTAAACATTCCAGTAAGCCTTTGACTGAATCATAGGCCCAAGTAGGTACATTACCCCAAATGAGTTTAACCGACATCCATTCCCCCAAAGAAATATGCCTGATAGTTAAGTTTCGGTAAAACGGGAACTGGACTTGAGTCGTATGTAAATCAATCTCATAATGAGACAATGATTTACAACAGATTAATTTTATCGTTTTTCACTGCCTTCACAATCACTTCACTTTCTCACGCCGCTGAAAGCTTCACTGTTAAAAAAACTAAAGGCCGCCAGGCTGTGATTGAAAGTTCAATTCCGTTAGTTGAAGGTGAAACTTATATTATTCAAACCAGCAAACAATCAGGATTAATCAGCGAAGATGTAACATACCCACGCTCTAACCGCTCCCGCGAAAACTCTTTTTCTGCGGGAATTAACTCTTCGTTTTTTAAAGCTGATAACTTACAAGAACATCAAATCGACATCGAAGGCCGCTACGGTTGGAACTTCGGTGATTACGAAGTGGGCCCGTTACTGCACATCGGTTTATTAGATGAAGGAGCTGGCTTTAACACTGATTTTTATGTGGGCGGATATTTTGATTACAACATCACACCTAACGTAGGCCGCGAAGAAATGGTTTACGGCGTAACCGCACAAGCCTACGGCGGAAACCGTGAATTTACAAATGGCGCAAGCTCACAAGTGCTCGCCATGGGTGCCGGCGGATTTTTATCTTGGTATTTAATGGGATCAACAACGGCTTTACGTTTCGAAGGCTTAGTACAATCAAAAAAAATCGCCACAAGCACAACCTCAGCCAGCGCCATCGGCTTCGTCGGCAACATGATCTTCGCCTTTTATTACTAAGGTAACAGTTCCCTTTTTGATATGCGGCGCTCCCGAAAAAGGGACGGCCTACCAACTTTAGCACGAGGACGACCGAGAGGTCGGCCCTTTAGAATAAGGTCTGCCGGAGGCAGATCAAAACAAGAGACTGACCGAATAAAAAAAAGCCAGGTAGTTAACCTGGCTTAGATCGGAAGAGCACACGTCTGAACTC
>CAMLRE010000327.1 GCA_946482355.1 uncultured Bdellovibrio sp. | reverse complement strand
TTAGCCGCTATCTGGAGCGGGTCATTTATTTTTATGAAAGTTTTAGCTCCGGTGCTAGGGCCTGTGGCTACAGCAAGTCTGCGTTTGCTGATTGCGGGCGTAGTTTTAAGTATTTATTTTCGCGTGATCAAATTTGATGTGAACTGGAAAGAACATTGGAAGCATTACGTACTTATTGGTGTAGTGAATTCTTCAGTCCCATTTTTATTTTACGCTTTTGCAGCACTTCATATTCCGGCCTCTTTATCAGTGATTTTAAATTCAAGCACACCGTTATTTGCGGCGATCTTTGCAGCCCTTTGGTTAAACGATAAATTAACTCCGCTAAAAATCTTAGGATTAATTTTAGGAATTACTGGCGTTGGCTTTGTGGCTATCAAAGAAGCGATTACGATCAGCGAATTTGGAATGATCGCCGCTTTCGCGTGTTTAACAGCGGCGATGTGTTACGGCATTGCTGGAACTTATATTAAAAAATACGCTTCGTTTTTAAAACCGTTAGCAGTTGCAGGAGCAAGTCAGTTAGCAGCGGGCGTTGCACTTCTTCCGTTTATCGCACTTTCGCCGATTAAAGGTGAAATCAACTTAACAATTGTTTTAAATATGTTGGCACTTTCACTGTTATGCAGTGGCTTAGCTTATATTCTTTATTTTCGTTTGATTGCAAATGTGGGTCCGGCTAAGGCGGCCACAGTACCGATGATTATGCCTGCATTTGGCTTAGTGTGGGGTGTGATTTTTTTAAACGAAAAGATTACTGCACAAATGATTTTAGGCTGTGTGCTGATTGTAGCGGGGCTTATTTTAGTTTTATTTAAAAAGAATAGCGAAACGTTAAAGCCAAGCCATCGCCCGTAGGAATTGCCGCAAAGTCAGTATTTGATTTTTTATTTTTATATCTTTGTGAAATACTAATCCCGTAACTAGCACCAATGGCGGCACCGGCTAAAACATCATGAACATAATGACGATTATCATTCATACGACTATACGCCACAGCTGTAGCTAAAGCGTAAGCGGGAATTCCCCAAGCAGATCCGTGCAGTTCATTCACCGTTGAAGCAAAAGCAAATGCCCTTGTTGAATGTGCCGACGGAAAAGAAGTTTTATCATTTTCATCACCTGGTCTTGGTTCTTGAACTGTCGATTTTAAAACGCCGGTCACAACACTTGAATACAAAGTTGATTTTAACATCACGATAGCAAACTCATGTGCTTCGGGATCATCGGCAAAAAAAGAATAAGCTTCCATTCCCGCAAAATACAAAATATTCGGTAAAGTTTGGCCCGAGAGATTGCCGTATTTACTGTAACCACCCATTGGTTTTTTCTTAACTGTATCTTCTTGCAAAGGATCAACCGTAAATTCACGAGTTAAAACTAAACCTGCCGTAAGTGCGGCGCCACCGAATAAAACTTTTTGCCCGGTGGGGTTAACAAACGGAGAAATAAAATCATTTCCCACATTAGCCCAGAAAGAATCTTCTTCAGCGGTAGGAGAAGTTGCAGAGACAGGCTCGTCTTGCGCAAAGCAAATTTGAGAAATAAAAAGCATGGCTAAAAATAAATTGCGCATGAAAAATTAGTGTAACAGCTCAAGCGTAAAATTTATGATCCAGTAATGGTACAGTCTGTGAAGTGAAAATGATTTGTAAATTAGAACTGATGTTGAAAGTAAATACCTAAACCATCGCCCGTTGGAATTGGCATCCAGCTTAAGTTTGCAGTCTGCTGAGTATGAGTTAAATAACTTGCGCGGGCCCAGAATACGCCCAGGGCAATTCCTGAAGTGATATCACTAATCCAATGCGCGTTTTCGGCAATGCGCGAAACTGAAATACCAGTTGCAACTAAGTAAGCTGGAACGCCGACTTTCCAGCCGTAGGCATACATGAGTGATCCGGCTGTGGCATAAGCCGATGACGCATGCCCTGACGGGAACGACGACGGAAATGGTAAATAATCACCGCGCCCATCGGGTCTATGACGTTGAAATAAAAATGCTAAGGTCACATGACTCAGTGATGTTAAAGCCAAAGCTCGCCCGTGCATTAAACCATTTTCTTGATCCCAGATAATTTGCCCGACGGCAATGCCTACACCTAAAAATCCACTTCCTATTTTTGCAAAGTCTTCAGATGTTGTTCGATCCATTAAAACATCGTGACCACGTTCGTTGTGTTCAACCACGTCGTAATCATATTGATGAGCCGCAATCGTTGTAAGTGCGCCAACACCTAAAATGGTAAAGCCTGTGTTATCAAATCCATTTTTTATTGTGGGTTTAAATTGGTCTTCCCAGATCCAGGGAATAAAAGCTTTACCTTTGGTAGGATCTTCAAAACTAAAGCTTTTCCATGATAGTAAAATTAACGCGAAAAAAACAAAACGGCTAAGCACCACTGTTTTTGATTGTCTGATTTTGTCGGTTAATTTGTGAGCAAGCCAACCAAGAGCTGAACCTAATAAAGCTCCGCAGAAGACATCACTTGGAAAATGTACGCCGCAGTAAATGCGTGAATAAGCGGTTAGGCTGGCTAAAGCGATAAACACCCAGCGAAGTTTTGGAAAATAAAAACCTAAAAACACCGCAATAAAAAATCCATCAGCCGCATGTCCTGATGGAAACGATAAGCCACCCTGTGGATCACCGCGAAAGATAACCGGAAATGGCAATTCAGCATTAAAGGGCCTAATGCGGTTAAAATAAGGTTTTATAATATTCACTAATTTATCGACCGCCGTAGTAAGCACAACCGCCCAAAGCATTAAAGCAACGCCTTTACCGCGCGCTTTCCAAAACACATAGGCTAAAATAATGGGTGCGATGATATATAAAAAGACCTGCAATTTGTGAAAGTTGGTCCACACAGGTAAAAAACCATCAAACCACGAATTAGCCCAGGTCGTGTTGATCAGATGAAATATTGAATAATCAAATTCTAATAATTTTTCTTTCATATTAAAAAAGCATTATCCCCACTGTTGCTTGCAAGCTGTAGATCGTTGAATTGTCATTCACCGACTCACTACTGATTGCGATTGGTGTTTCACCATCGACGATAACATCATCACGATGTTTAATCCATTGAACAGTGCCATTGAGTTCAGCGAACCAGACTTTTCCTTTATTGGTTCGATAAATTCGCCCAAATCCCATTCCAAGCGCTGGCCCATCCATATGTAGCCGGGCGGTATCTTGTCTTGCTGTGGGTTCATCTTCACCGATCACGACAACTAAAACTCCAGCTCCGGCAAAAGCGCGGTAATAAAAATCTTCTATACGGTAACGTAGACCCAAAGTTAAAAGAGTGTCCCAGATTAAATTCGATTCAAGCTTATTGAATTTTACGCTGGCACTCGATTCAATAGCCCAATCGTGATTAAAGTACCAGCCAACATCGGTTTTAAAATTACTTCCTAAACCTAAATAATTTTTGCGATTGTTAGAACGGTAATTGGCCGAATTCACACCGGCGCCTACAAAAATATGTAAACCTTCACTCCAGTCATCTGTTAAAAATTCTTCGCCGGTATCTAAGAGCTGTGCTTTCAGAGAAAATGGCAGAATGAAAAATAGAATTAAAAATATTTTTTTCATTCAAAGCTCCAACCGATATGAACGGCCACTTGGTT
>CAMLRE010000326.1 GCA_946482355.1 uncultured Bdellovibrio sp. | reverse complement strand
TCAAAATGAAACATAATTTATTGAGTTTTGTGGTTACTTCATTTTTTATTTGTTTTTCGGCGGTAGCTGCAGATTCTGCGGCGGTAACAGCGGCGACGGCAACTCCTGTTGGTTTTTGGAAAACCATCGACGATGCAACGAACGAACCGCGTGCGATTGTTGAAATTAAAGAAGTCGACGGAAAACTTTTCGGAAATATCGTTAAAACTTTTCCTAAAGAGGGCGATAAAACGGAATGCACTGAATGCCCAGGAGATAAAAAGAATAAGCCGATCATCGGTTTAGAAATTATCTGGGATCTTAAAAAAGATGGTGACGAGTGGAACGGTGGCCATATCTTAGATCCTAAAAATGGTAAAACTTACAAAGCTAAAATGTCTCTTCAAGATAACGGCGAAAAATTAAAAGTCAGAGGCTTTATAGGCTTTAGCTTATTAGGTCGCACACAAACGTGGCTTAAATCTTCAGCACCGTAGGTTTTTAAGACGGATTGTGTTATAACCAGATTTTAACAGTTGCCAGAGATGGGTGTAATGGGTTTTTATCTAGCCACAACAACGACCACGTATAAGTCAGGAATTGGCCTGGCGTTTCTACAAAGCACCGTAATGCTTAACTATGGAGGAAAATAAATGAACTGTTCTAACGGACTAAACACTAAGGTTATCTTAAACCTTATCGCCGCAATCTCTTTAACCCTAACAGCTTCATTTTCGTCTGCCCAATGTGATGACTTCACAGAAAAAAGAAAAAAACCAGTTGCTGAAAAACCGCAACAACCCAACGTTCAAAAACCTTCTAAACCTAACTTTCAAGAACCAGATCACGCTCCAACAACTGGTTTAAATCCAAACACAAAATATCCAATTGGTCCAAATCCAGAAATGACTCCTGGTAAATTATGTGAACACGGTACAAAACGTTACGCTCAACAAATCACTTACTGTGAACGTAATGTTTCTGGTGGCGAGAAAAACGCAATCATCGCTGATTACGACCAACAATTAGGTTTTAAAATCCGCTCGATGGATCGTGGTGATTTCAAAATTGATCACTTCATTCCATTAAGCATCGGTGGATCAAATGATGTTGAAAATCTTTGGCCACAACACAAATCAGTATACGCTTACTCTGACCGTTTAGAATTACTTTTATTCCAAGCTATGGAAGCTGACACAATCAAACAAATGGATGCTGTTCGCATTATCAAAGAGTGTAAATTAGAATTATCTAAATGTTCTGATTTAGAAAACGAAGTAGAAGCTCTTTTAAAATAATTATTTAAATTTTAAAATTTTCTCTCGAGGGGTGAAAGCCGTTAACTACTAGTTAACGGCTTTTTATATTTTAGAGGTACGCTTATTGAACCTTAGGAAGGTTCTTTAAAGTTTCTTCGTATTCGCTGACTAAGTTTTTAATGATTTGGTCGCACGATAAGATTTCTTCAACTAATCCTACAGACTGACCAGCGCTCCAAACGGTTTTCCAGCTTGGGCCTGTGGCAGCTTCTTCTAGTTTTTTAGAACCTAAATAATGAATTAACGGTACAACGTATTTTTTTAAAGTCTTTTGATCTTTTGCAAATTTTAAATACCACGGAAGATCTAATCCCATTCTTTCAACGTATGGCGTTTTGATCACCGCTGCAGGGGTTCCTGAAATACGTGTCGTCATGACAATATCTTCTGGTGAAGAATTAACGATAGCGTCTTTATAAGCTTGTTCTACGCGGGCTTCGGTACTGGCGATAAAACGAGTACCAATACTGACTCCGGCAGCACCTACGGCTAACATTGAAGCCATGGTGGCGCCGTTAGCGATACCGCCTGCTGCAATCACCGGAATATCTAATTCGTGTTTTAACCAGTTCACTAAAACAATCGGTGATAATGGGCCTGCGTGGCCACCAGCACCGGCACCGACAGCGATAACACCATCGGCTCCCAGGTCTTGAACTTTTTTAGCGTGTTCAAGATTAATCACATCACAAACTACTTTCGCTCCGTTTTTGTGAGCTTCAGTGATCACTTCTTTAGGTGAACCAAGTGAAGTAATAAATAAATTTACGCCAGCATCGAGCGCGTGTTTTAAATCTTCTTTGGCGCGCGTGTTTGATTTATTCACGATGATATTTAAACCGATCGGTTTTTTCGTGCGCTTTTTCATTTCTTTTAATGCTTCAACGTATTTTTCAATCGGGCGGTAATTAAGAGCTGGAAAAGTACCAATCGCTCCGGCTTCGCTAGCTGCTACGACCATGTCGACATTTGAAACTAAAAACATCGGAGCCTGAATGATCGGGTAGCGAATACCTAACATTTCTGTCAGTGGAGTTTCTATCTTAGTCAGTGAGCTTGCTTGTGTTGTCATATTAAAAGTTTGTCTTATTTCTTTAAATGAAGCTAGAATTTTAAACGAAGTTATAATTTTAATTAGAACTAGAATTGTGGAGCATGCAAATGGGCAAGTTTAAAGAAAATCTATTTTTGACCTTATACGCTTGGACAAAGATTCCCTTAATCGGTTTTGTTGGTCCTAAAGTTATCGAAGCCAACGATCAACGTACGGTTTTAAAAGTTCCATTAAACTTTAGAACTAAGAACCACTTAGGAGCGATGTACTTTGGGGCGTTAGCGGTGGGTTCTGAACTTTGTATTGCCATGCTGGCAGTTAAAAAAATCCAGGAATCAGGCGAGCGTATTGATTTCTTGTTTAAAGATTATAAGGCCAATTTTTTAAAACGCGCCGAGGGTGATGTTCATTTTATTTGTGAACAAGCCTCTGTTGTGGTCGAGCAAATCAACGAGGCTAAAACCTCTGAAGAGCGTATTAACCGCACTATGACGGCTTATGCGATAGTTCCTTCGATTAGCGAGACTGAAAGAGTGGCAGAATTTGAATTGACGCTATCAGTTAAGCGCCGAGTTAAGAAAAAATCTTAGCCCTAAATTCCCACATCAGCTAGAGTAAATCCTCTCTCTATTCTGTATAGAAAAAGATTAAGGATTTACTATGTCTAAAAAAGATGTTTTCGGTGACGATGTTTCTAATAATAACAAATCACAAGACTTTGCTTCAATGTTTGAAGACAGTCTTGGTGGTGTTGGCAAAAAAATGTCTGTAGGTTTCGCTTACACAGCAGAAATCTTATCAATCAGTAAAGAAGAAGCTTTCGTATCAACACCATCTCACCAAGATGCGATGATTTTACGTAATGACTTATTAGATGAAAATAAAGAATTAAAATACAAAGTTGGCGACAAGTTAGACGTTGTGGTTGTTGCAAACCGTGGCGGAGAAATTCGCGTATCACGTGCGGGTATGAAAAAATCAAATCCAGATATGGATTCTTTAGAAGACGCTCATGATATGGAATTACCGGTTGAAGGCCGCGTGTTAGAAGTTTGTAATGGTGGCTTCCGCGTTTCAATCCATAACAAAACAGCGTTCTGTCCATTAAGCCAAATGGATTACAAAGTGACTGACCAACAGGCTTACATCAATAAAAAATTCGATTTCTTAATTACGCAGTTTGATCCCAAAGGTCGTAACTTAGTTGTTTCTCGTCGTAAATTATTAGATCTTCAAAAAGCTGAAAACGAAGGTCAATTTTTATCAAACACTAAACCAGGTGATATCTTAAAC
>CAMLRE010000325.1 GCA_946482355.1 uncultured Bdellovibrio sp. | reverse complement strand
CATGAGCTGTGGTGGAGAAATCACTTATCTTTTTGAAGTTCACCGCTATACCACCTGGCCTATCGTAGTTTTTGGTGCAGGCCATGTCGCTCAAGCGCTGATTCGTGTTTTATTAAATTTAAACTGCCAAATCACCTGTGTTGATAACCGCACAGAATGGTTAGATAAACTGCCTGAATCATTTAATTTAAAAAAGATTCATTCAGAAGACCCACCAAGTGTTGTTGAAGCTTTAGATAAAAATTCATTCTTTGTCATCATGACTCAAGGTCATGCGATGGATCTTCCGATTCTTAAAAAGCTTTTTACAGTCCATCCTAAAGCTCCGTATATCGGAAATATGGGAAGCAAAGTTAAAGGTATGCGTCTTCGTAAAGAGTTACAAGAATTCGGTATTAGCGCAGACACGCTTAAAGACTTTCACTGTCCGATCGGAATTCCTTTCGGACAAAATCATCCTTACGAGATTGCGATCAGTATTTCGGGTCAGTTGATTCAGGTTCGCGATCAAGTAAACGGTCAACAGTCTTTGATAAAGTGGGAAAAGACGTAAGCGCTTTTTTAATCCAACTTTGCGGAAACGCACGTAAAATAAAAAACACTAAGTACGCAATAGCGATAACCCGCATAGAATAAACAAAGACTTGAAAGTAATCGGATTTTTCAGTTAACAGCATAAAAGCGATTGTTAACACCATTGATAAAATCATCCAGGGGTTTAAAAGGTCTTTTAAAGCTCCACGGGTAGCACTTAAAGATTTTTTATTCTTTAAGCTTTTTGTGGTTAGGTCTTTGTATTTCATGATCTGAGTAAAATACTTTTCCGTGATCCAGGTCGGGTACTTCCAGCCGATAAAAGCAACTACCCATGATAAAAGAATTTTAAGTAACACAAAGCTAATTAAAATACGTAAGCCGTACTCAGGAGAAAGTGATAATTTTTCGGCGATATCAAGCCAAAGCTTTTCAATAGCTAAAAATAATTTTTCGCCAAAAAATAAATAAGCAAATAATAACGGCTGAGCAAATCCCCAAAGTGATAAAAGGCTTATACCTAAAATCATTCCTAAGATGTTATTTCCTAAAATTAAAATACCTAAAGAAAATAAAAAGCCCTGCATGCTGATCGCAAGCATTGGGGTTAAGCGTTTTCCCATAGGAGATAATGATTTTAAAATGGCTGTGATGATGGCAATGCCATTTGTGGCCGTCACAGCTTCTTTGCGGCTTTCAGTTTTTTGGCAGGCTTGAGTTAAGATTAACCCTTGATTTAGCGAAAGCGCGTGGCCAGAAAAAGGAATATGAAACGCATGCAAGAAACTTCCAAGCCCCACTTCAACTAACGATTGAATAGTGGCGTAGTAGCTGACTAGGCCTTGCATACCAGAACTGCACCGATCCAGGCTAAAGCAATACCTGCGATACGCATTGTCGATACAGGCATACCTTCAACTTGAGAATCCCAAACTAAGCTTGCTAAAAGTTGTGCTGAAATAATTAAAATAAAGGTATGAACCGCACCCCAGCGCATAATCGCCATCGGGCCACCGAAGACAAGAATACAACCTAAAGTTCCAGGAACTAAATACCACCAGTTAAAACTTTTAAGTTCAATGTTGCCTTTCATATTCGGCACAAAAAAGTAAGCCACCGTGGCAATCGCTAAAAAGACTAAGGCGTTAAGTAAAACAGCGCCGCTGATTCCCCAAAGTGCAGAGATTTTTTTGTTAAGTCCTGCTTGTAAAACAACGACTACGCCTAAAAGTGCCGGAAGAAAACTAACCCATGAATTCATAAGGCAAAGACTAGCACTGTTGTGTGTCGTAAACCAAATTAAATTTTTAATTTCGAGGTAATAAACCCCGCATATTTTGGCCAAAACCTTGCAATCTCTTTTTGAGTTTGTGCGACAAAACAAAATCTCAAGGAGGAAATTCAAATGAAAAAACTATTATTATCCACGCTTACGCTGCTTACGCTTACATTCGGTTATGTAAAGCCGGTAAGCGCTGAAGGTGCTGACACTACAGGAACAGCAACGAATCCAGCAACAGGAGCTCCGGATTCAATGCCACACAACAAAGCTGTGGGTAAAAAGCAAAAAATGAATAAAGAATCAACTACAACTGAGAGCATGACAACAACAGATATGGTGGCCCATTCAGACGCAATGCCAGCCTCGCTTTCGGATGGTGAAGGTGCAGAAGTTTTAGTGACTTTGAATGAAGGTGAAATTGACATCGGTCAATTAGCAAAACGTAAAGCTACAAATAAACAAGTGAAAGATTACGCCAAAATGATGGTCGATCAACACAAGCAAAACGAAAAAGACACAAAACGTGTCGCCCGAAAACAAGACTTAGACTTTAAAAAAACAGATATGAGTAAGTCTTTAGAAGCTCAAGCCGAAGACTCAGAAAAAACTTTGAAAAAAACAGCGAAAGACGATTTCGACAGAGCTTACATGGATCAGCAGGTAACTATGCATGAAAAAGCATTAGATACCGTAGAATCATTGATTCAAAGTGCACAGAATGCGGCTTACAAAGCTCACTTAGAAAAAACTCGTGATGCCATCACTGTGCATCTAGCACACGCCAAAGAAGTTCAAGGAATGGTTAAATAAAGAGAGGTGAATAATGCAGTTAAAACGTAATATTAAATTTTTAGTAGTTCTCGTAGCAAGTACTTACAGTGCTTGGGTTTTAGCGCAGGCTCAGCCGCAGCCAAACGGCGCAGCTTTAGGATCTACGACGCCACCGGGTAGTGTGAGTGCAACCCGTACAACCACCAATACAACACCAACGGCTACAACCGGTGGAGGAGCTGCAGGTGTTGACGAAACAGCGCCTAGCGAAGTCACAACTATGGACCCGATGGATCCAAACCGTGATGCCAGAGCTGACAGCGAGGCCGCGGCCAACAATCCGCGCAGTCGTCGTGCTCGTGGGCCAGCATCAGGAACGGTAGCTCCTGATACAACGTCTCCGCAAACCGTGCCTAATACGACCTATTAGCAGACTTAAAATACGGTAATTTTGATGCGGCTAAAGATTAAAGATTGATCTTTAGCCGCATTCTTGTTTTATAGGGGGCATGGATATCGAACAGCGTTTGATCGAATTAGAAACTAAAATTGCTTACCAAGATAAGACCATCGAAGATTTAAGCGATGTGATCTATAAACAAGATAAGCAAATTATTCTTTTAGAGAAAAATTTAGAACTTCTAAGACTACAAGTTCAATCTTTTCAAAGCGGCGACAATGAAATCCGCGGCCACGAAAAACCACCTCATTACTAAAAATTACTTTTGAGATTTTAATTTTGCTAGCTGGGCTTTCTGATAGCTGGCAAAGCCTTCGCTAAATAGGCATCGAATCAGCGGGTCTTCAATAATATCGACTTCATTATTTTCGCAAATAATACGTAAGTACATTGAAGTAAGTGATTCACCTAATTCTAAGGCCGCAAAGAGTTTGTATTCTGAAACTTCAGTAGACCAATCAATATGCGCCGGAGTTTGAGTAAGCCGTTCTAAGCTATCTTCTTCTAGATGGTAAAAATAAGTTTTTTTGCCGCCTTGATGATTAAATAGCGAAAGCTCCCAAATACGCGGTTTAACAAAGTACGGGTCGGCAGATGGCCCCAG
>CAMLRE010000324.1 GCA_946482355.1 uncultured Bdellovibrio sp. | reverse complement strand
ATAAACTTTAACTCGGGGGATGTATGTCGAAGTTTCTTTTAGTGTTCTGTCTTTTCGTGTCTCAATTTGCGCTAGCCAATCTAAAAATCGGATTAGTTTTAGATAAAGGTGGCAAAGACGACAAATCTTTTAACTCAGCCGCTTACGAGGGCGCAAAAAAAGCAGAAAAAGAATTAGGTATTGAGCTTAAGTATGTTGAAGCCACAGATACGAATTCACTAGAAACACTTCACAGAAATTTCGCCCAAAAAAAATATGATCTAGTTATCGGTATCGGTTTTGCGCAAATGGACGCCGTTAAAAAAACAGCGGCTTTATTTCCAGATACAAAATTTGCAATCGTAGACGGCGAAGTATCAGCTAAAAACGTTCGTTCACTTTTATTTGAAGAGCACGAAGGTTCTTACTTAGTCGGAGCTGCTGCTGCGATGAAATCAAAAACAGGTGTTGTAGGTTTTATCGGTGGAATGGATATTCCGTTAATCAGAAGATTTCAAAAAGGTTTCGAAGCCGGTATTAAATCTGTAAATCCAAAAGCCACAATCTTAGTAAGTTACATCGGTGTGACTGGCGAAGCTTGGAATAACCCGGCAAAAGCTAAAGAAATCGCGTTATCACAAATCTCACAAAAAGCGGATGTGATCTTTCACGCTGCCGGCGCTTCAGGAGCAGGATTGTTCGACGCTGCGGCTGAGAAAAAAGTTTACGCGATTGGGGTAGATTCAAACCAAAACTGGGTAAAACCAGGTGTGGTTCTAACATCAATGTTAAAAAAGGTTGATGTGGCCGTATTTGAAACTATCAAGTCAGTTAAAGAAGGTAAATTCACAGCTGGCGTTAACCGTTTTGGTTTAAAAGACGGTGGTATTGACTGGGCTTTAGATAATAACAATAAGTCATTGTGGTCAGCGGCCGAGATTGAAAAATTAGCGCAAGTTAAAAAATCAATTGTTGCTGGTAAAGTTTCAGTTCCCGATTATTACAAAACTAAAAAATAATCGATCATGTCAGTTTCAAACCTGATCGAATTCAATAATATCTCTAAAAGTTATGGGGACTGCGTGTCCCTAGAACAAGTTCACTTTTCTATTTCTCTAAACCAGATTCACGCCATTATCGGTGAAAACGGCGCTGGTAAATCAACGCTCATGAAAGTTTTAGCGGGGATTGTGCCACCAACCTCTGGTGCTATGTCTTTACGTGGTAAGGCTTATGAGCCGCAATCAGCGCAAGACTCTTTTCGTGAGAAAATCGGTTTTGTGCATCAGCACTTTCAATTGGCTGACGAGCTTACCGGTTGGGATCACTTAGAGTTAGTGGCGCGCACACAAAATATCGACCATAAAAAGCTTGTTTCTATCGTTCAAGAAAAGCAGGCGAAGTTTAAATGGTTATTACCGTTAGATAAAAAAATTAAAGCTTACAGCATCGGTGAACAGCAAAGATTAGAAATCTTGCGTGTTTTAATTTTAGAGCCAGAGATCATTATCTTTGACGAACCGACTGCGGTTTTAAGCCCTGATGAAATCGATGATTTTTTAAATTTCATGTTAGACCTAAAAAAACAGGGGCATACGTTAATTTTAATTTCGCACAAATTAAATGAAATTAAAAAAGTCGCTAATCATGTAACGATTCTTTGCCGCGGTAAAATGATTGCTTCTGACCGCGGAGAAAACTTCACTGTTGAACAAATGGCTGAAAAAATGATTGGCCGTAAACAACAGCCGTTAAAACAAGAAACAGTGAGCGAAACAG
The DNA here is from genome assembly GCA_946482355.1 of uncultured Bdellovibrio sp. Next base: position 1,893 of record CAMLRE010000324.1, on the reverse strand, counting down.
GTAAAGCCCACGACCTTCATTTGTTAGGTTTAAAACTTCATAACAATGAAATTTTAGGTGTGGCTGGTGTTGATGGTAATGGCCAAGAAGATTTTATTCATAAACTTCGCCAGAACATCGCTTTACTAAAGTTAAAATTCGGTGATATTTCCGAAGATCGTTACCGCTACAGTATTTACCCTTTACAAAACTTAGTTGAAAATTTCTTAATCCGTCACCGCGAAAAGTTCACACGTTTCGGATTAGTCAGTAAATCTTCGGTTCGTAAAGAAGTTGAAAAAATCATTCAAGAGTGGGACGTGCGCCCAGCTGATAGCGATAAAATCATGGGCGCTTTATCTGGTGGTAACCAGCAAAAGTTTGTGATCGGTCGCGAACTATGGCATAACCCAGATGTAATTTTAGCAGCTCATCCTTCACGCGGTGTTGATATTGGCGCACAAGAAAAAATTCACCAAGCCTTACTTGATCAAAAGAAAGATCACCGAGCTGTTGTGTTGTTATCATCAGACTTAGACGAAGTTTTAAAACTATCAGATCGTTTTGTGATTTTATATAAAGGGGCTATCAAGGGCCCATATAAAAAAGGATCACTGAATAACAGTCAGATCAGTCAGATTATGAATGGTGTTGAGCTTAAAGGAGTCGAACTATGAAACGTATTGATTTTTCAAGTTTGATCGGCTTTTTCGTCGGCGTTGCTTTAAGCAGTATCTTGGTTATTTTATTTAAAGAAAACCCAGGCGATGTTTTAAAAGTTTTAAGTGGAAGCTTTTTGCAGTCGAAATTCGACATGGGCTTAACGCTTTTTTATACAACGTGTTTTGCTTTTGCAGGTTTAGCGTTTTCAATTCCTTTTAAAGCCGGATTATTTCATATCGGTGCCGAAGGGCAGATCGTGTTATCAGCGATGATGGCTGCGGTTATGGGAATTATTCTTCCTGAATCACTAGGCACATTCGGTATTGTTTTAATTTGTTTAGCCACAATGGTGGTCGGCATTTTATCAGCGCAAACAATTGCCTTTTTTAAAGTCTACAAACAAGGTCACGAAGTTGTCGTGGCCATCATGCTTAATTTTATATTTGCAGCGATTGCAACCTATGTGATTTTACAAAACTATCAAAACACTGAATCACAAAATCCAGAAAGTGCTTTAATTAACCAAGCCTTTCAAGGCGCGAAAGCCGATGGTATTAAAACATTCTTTGAACAATCAGCCGTGAGCAGTTTTTTACTGTTAGCCGTTTTAAGTTGTTTAGCTGTTTGGTTTTTTGAAAAGAAAACGAAATGGGGTATGGAAATTAAAGCTTTCGGTGAAAACCCAACAGCGGCAGAGCGCATGGGTATTTCAGCTAAGAAAGTGAATTTTCTAAGCCTTGGTATTGCAGGATTTTTCTCTAGCCTTGTGGGCTTAACAGAAGTTTTAGGCAGCACATTTCAATATAAAGTAGGCTTTTCTCCGGCATATGGTTTTTTAGGAATCGTGGTGGCTTTACTAGCACAAGGGCATCCAATTGGTATTTTATTTTCAAGCTTTATCATGGCCGTTCTTCATAAAGGGGCGTCTGATTTAGATTTAGAAACGCAGTTTTTAACGCGTGATTTTTCTAAGGTGTTACAGGCGATCATTATTTTTTGCGTAGCCGGTGCTGTTTACTTAAACCATAGAAGGAAAAAATCATGAGCCCAGAGGTTCTTTTAGGTTTAGTTCTAGCTACGGTTCGTATGTCGTTACCGATTTTATTTGCGGCGAGCGGCGGGTACTTTTCAGAAAAATCCGGTGTGGCGCAAATCGCTTTAGAGGCGTACTTGTTAATCGGTGCGTTCACGGCAGCCGCTGTGGGTTTTCATACGCACTCATTGATTTTAGCTTACGTGGTAGCTGCTTTA
>CAMLRE010000323.1 GCA_946482355.1 uncultured Bdellovibrio sp. | reverse complement strand
GAAGTTCTTTTACATCTCCACGTGGTGTGAAAACGTAAATATCTTTTTCCATTAAGTCAGTTTTAATAGTTTCTAAAAATTCATCTGACGAATCTGCTTGCTGATGAAGTGATACTAATTCTCGTAACCAATTCGCCTGCTGTAATTTATCACCGGTTAAATTTCCGCGCTCTTTATAGTTCCAGTGAGCCGCGATCCCTTTTTCGGCGATCAAATGCATTTCTTCGGTACGAATTTGAATTTCAATACGATCGCCACCAGGCCCGATCACTGTGGTATGCAGCGATTGGTAGTTATTTGATTTTGGCATCGCGATGAAGTCTTTAAAACGGCCTGGAATCGGCTTCCAGATCGAGTGGATATAACCAAGCACCTCGTAACATTCAACGACGCTACTTACGATAATACGAAACGCTAACACGTCGTAAATCTGATCGTAATCAAGATTACGTGAAGTCATTTTACGGTAAACTGACCATAAGTGCTTAGATCTGCCGTAGATTTTATAATTTTTAATATTTGATTTCGATAACACTTCGCTGACATTTTTTTTAACTTCTTCGATGTAGCGATCAGTGTCGGCTTCAGTCTTTTTGATTAATTGAACAAGCTCGTAATATTTATCAGGGCGCGAATATCTAAAACAAAGATCTTCTAATTCGATCTTTAAAGCACTGATACCGATACGACCCGCAAGTGGACAGTAAATCTCCAAAGTCTCTTGCGCGATACGATTTTGTTTTTCATACGGCATGTGATTTAGGGTACGCATATTGTGAAGACGGTCAGCTAGCTTTACTAAAACTACGCGCACATCTTTACCCATTGATACGATCATCTTACGAATATTTTCGCCTTGTTTTTCAAAGCTGTTACGAAAATTCATCTGACCGATTTTCGTAACCCCATCAACTAAGTACGCGACCGTTTCGCCGAATTCACGTTTGATGTCTTCTAATGTTACATCAGTGTCTTCGACAGTATCATGCAGTAAGCCTGTCATGATCGTGTCCATATCAAGTTTTAGATCAGCTAAAATTCCCGCAACATTTAACGGGTGTGAAATGTAAGGTTCACCTGATCTGCGCAACTGCCCTTCGTGGGCTTTTTCAGAAAATAGGTAGGCGCGTTCAACGATTTGTAAATCAGCCTGAGGATAGTAAGTTCTGATCTTGGCTAATAGATCTTCGACGGTTTTCACCGGCTTTGTGGGTAGGCGATCATCAAGATGTGAAGTCGAAGAAAAGTCAGACATTCCTTATAGAATAAATGAAAAAACCCGCCTTGTGAGCGGGTTTTTAACAAATTTTAACTGATTCGGACCTAAGCCTATTGTCGTTTGTTTGTCTCCGACACAGCTTATTTGTTTAAGTCTTTTAACATGTCTTCGCGAGCCATCGTTTCATCAACTTTAGTGTCGAAAACCACGTTACCGATCGCCACTTCACGTAAAGAGTTTACAATGTATTTATTGTTACGAGTTGCGACTGTGCACTCGCCACCTTTAAGCAATTGCTTTGCGCGTTTAGCTACTAATAAAACTAAAGCAAAACGGTTAGGAACTTTATCTAAGCAATCTTCAACGGTTACACGTGCCATACGATCTCCTGGAGCTGGTTTTGATTTGCTTTCAGCAAACCTTTGAAAACCCTAGTTATACTCGTAAGTGCTCTAAATTTCAAGGAATTAAGCTAGCCAGCCGTCTACGATCTTCTTAAATTCGGCAAAAGAGCGATTAAAATCGTCATTAACGATTCTCACGTCAAATTCGTGGGCCTTAGCCATCTCTTTTTCAGCATTTTGCATGCGCACTTCTAGATCCGGAGGAGGATTACCATCACGCTTGATAACGCGGCGTCTTAACTCGTCCAGCGATGGAGGCAGGATAAACACGGTTTTAGCGTCAGGGTATTTGCTTTTAAATGTTGCAACACCTTGGATGTCGATATCCATGATCACCACTTTACCATTCGCCCAAGCCTTCTGTAACTGCTCGTACGATGTACCGTAGTGGTTCGTGTGAACTTTAGCCCACTCGATAAAGAAGTTTTCTTTCTTCTTCTGTTCAAAATCTTCAGGAGTAATAAAGAAATAAGGCTTACCTTGGCTTTCACCCGTGCGCATAGAGCGAGTGGTGTACGTAACGACGTCGTGCAAACGGCTGTCTTCAGCGGCTAATTTTTCCACAAAACTGCTCTTGCCTGCTCCGCTTGGAGCCGCAACGATGATCATTCTTGTAGATTTAGCTTTGTCGTTCACGTCGGTCATAATTATTCTATGTTTTGTACCTGTTCTCTGATTCTTTCGATAAGTGTTTTAGCTTCTACAACAGATTCAGTGATTCCGGCAACCTGACTTTTTGATCCGATGGTATTAACTTCACGCAATAATTCTTGTGTATAAAAATCAAGCTTTTTACCTTCAACAATCGAGTTCTCAATCAACTTTTCAAAGTTTTTTAAATGCTCTGTTAAACGAATCAGCTCTTCGTTGATATCGGCTTTCTCGAGCTGAATAACAATCTCTTGAGAAATGCGTAAAGGATCAACTGATTGCCCTACGACTTCTTTTGGTAAACGTGATTTGATTTTTGCTTCGAATTTTTCCTGAAGGATTTTATTGGCATCATCACGCAATTTAGAAATTTTTACGACGTGCTTTTGAAGATCTTTTAAATTTTTTGAAAGATCTTTTTTTAAGGCTCCGCCTTCGCGGATTTTTTCTTGTTCAAATTTTTTTAAAGCCGCTTCGAAAGCTTTTTTAAGAAGAACAACTTCTTGCGGATTTAACGTGTCGACTTCTTCCATAACGATTACGTCCGCTTGGCGCGAGATCAGATCAAAGCGAACCGCTTCGTTCATTTTTAAATCTTTAGCTAACTTCTTAAAAGATTTTAAATACTCTTGCGCAAGACGCGTGTTGATCACGATCTTACCTGCTGTGTGGCTCGCTTTTAATTTTCGTGAAATATAAATATCAACTGTTCCGCGTAAAGCGTATTCGCCCAGTTTTTTCTTAAGATCAGATTCAAAGATAAAATAAGGTTTTGGTAAGTGAAAACGAGTTTCTAAAAAGCGACCGTTGACCGCTCTGATACTAATCTCTAATGCCACTTCGTTGGTTTGGGCCCGGCACAGACCGTAGCCAGTCATACTTTTCATTTATAAATTATCGCGTGCTTTATTCTTAGGCGTCAAAGTTTAGTTTGCTAAGAAGTCCTGAACTTTTCTTTCGAGAACCCCAAAATCAGGGGTGAAAACATCCGACCAAAGTATAGCTTCATCGCGCTTAAACCAAGTTTTTTGTTTTTTCACAAGCTTCATCGTGGCTTGTGTGATCGCTTGCGCTAAGTCTTCGCGCTTAAGCTCACCTTGCAAATACGCTTTTGTTTCATGATAACCCACACTCGAAAGCGGCGCCCAATTTTCAAAACCGTTTTCTAAAAAATGCTTTGTTTCTTCAACGATGCCTTGATCAAGCATTTTTAAAGTGCGCTCGTGAACACGCTTGGTGAATTTTTCTTTATCATTTGTTTCAAATGTTAAACCGATTTTCATCGAAGGGTACGGAAGTTTATTTTTATTATCAGCTGCGGCCGAATTTTTAAATTCAGACATTTTTAAGTTAAAGGCTCTCTTCACTTCTAAAGCGCG
>CAMLRE010000322.1 GCA_946482355.1 uncultured Bdellovibrio sp. | reverse complement strand
AAAGTATATTCCTTACACGGATTACAAACTTTATGAGCATTTAGATACGGTCACGACGAACGAATGGGCTAAACGTATTTCTGATCGTAAACCGTACCGCGTAGCGATTGAATTACACAATCAAGACTCTAGTCGGGTAGAAAATGTTCGTCGTTTATTAACAGACGCACAGATTCACTCGATCTGGGCCAGCTCGCAGGTTCGTTTATCAAAATACCATCAAACGATTTCTGAAAACGATATGAATATCTACGTCGTTGATCAGTATGACAAATGGGATAAACCATCTCCGATCAATAACGCGACTCAGATCTTTCAAAAATACGAAGGTTCGCGCATGATCGATCGCGTTTACGTAGCCCCTGAAAACTTCGATAAAGCGAAAAAGATCCTAAGCGAAGCCCGCTATTAGGGTGCCAGGCCTTTTTTACTACGGTTATATTTGATTTCAAATCAGATCTTTTGGGCCAAGAATTGGCTGAGCACTATCTCTTTTGTTTTTCGACTTAAAAATCGGTCTTTTAAATGCAGTTCTTGCCGCTTCTAATAACTTTGGATCAGGAGCTGTATTTAACCATTTTAAAATTCCATCACGGTCTTCGTTTAACAAGGTATCTTCAATTAAAGGAATTTTATTTTTTGATAAACCGAGTTTCATCGGTAAAGTACTAAAAGTGTAATCTTCGACTCTTTCACAAATTCCGGCCGCAACAGGATTTCTATAGTTGTATTTATAAGCGTTCAAAAAATAATTATATTCGCTCAAAATGCATTTGTAATGTCGACCTGCAAAAGTTTCGTTAATGCGGTTACCCGCTTTTGTCAGAGCTTTACTCGATCTAGTCATAAAATGAAGCATACATTGACTTATATTCGCATTCGGAGTCGATGCTAATAAATGGAAGTGATTAGTCATCATAACAAAACTATGAATTTGCAAACCGTGCGTTTCATGAACCGAAGTTAAGTTATCACAGAAGATTTGCCACACTTTTTCTAAAGGAATATTGAACCATTCTTTGTTGATACAACGAGCTGATATTGTATAAGGAAATTCAGATTGAAGAATTGCTTTAGCACGCGCCATAACAGCTGGCGAAGCAATATGAAAACCGCTCTTAAAACTAAAATTTCAGTTTTTTAATTACTGAATGATCCGGCTAACGAATCACGCCTATTTAAACTTACAGATTTTTTTATAACAAATCGACTTGCGAACTCTTCGATCAATCGGCATGCAGTCCACATAAGGCATAATCTCTTTTGCATGCTTTTCAAATGGCGTTTTATATTTTTTATTAATGGATTCCGGCCCACAAGCACCTTCAGCGCTTACGCAGTCGGAATCTTTTGAGCAAGAATACCAAATTCTTTTATCGGGAGCCGGACCAGACTGGCCATGAGCAAAAAGGCTCAATGCTACAATATATAAAGATATAATTTTTCGCATATACTTCCCTTCACAGATAAACCAGTCTTCAGATCGAAAATAACCGTAGCGAAAAAGGCCTGGCACCCCTAAACGCGTTCGATCACCATAGCGATACCTTGACCGCCGCCGATACAAGCTGAACCTAAAGCATACTTCGCATTACGTTTTTGTAATTCGTACGCTAATAAGTTCATAATACGTGTTCCTGAAGCGCCCAAGGGGTGACCTACAGCGATGGCGCCACCACGTACGTTTGTTTTTTCTTTATTTAATTTTAATTCTTTTTCTACAGATAAGTACTGAGCCGCAAACGCTTCATTTACTTCAACTAAATCCATTTGATCTAGGGTAAGACCTGCGCGCTCTAAAGCTTTACGTGCTGCCGGAGCTGGACCAATACCCATAATTTTAGGATCGCAGCCCACAGCCGCCCAAGAAAGAATTTTGGCCATTGGTTTTAAACCGTTAGCTTTAACAAAAGATTCACTCGCAATAAGTGACGTTGCTGCACCATCGACGATTCCTGAAGCTGTGGCCGCTGTCACTAAACCGTCTTTTTTAAACATGGCTTTCATGGCCGAAATTTTTTCTAAAGTGACATCTGGTTTTGGATGTTCATCTTTATCAATAATGATCTCGCCTTTTTTAGTGACTACTTTTACCGCTGTGATTTCATCTTTGAATAAACCAGCATCTAATGCTTTTTTATATTTTGCCTGAGTTAAAATTGAATACTCATCACATTGCTGACGAGTAATACCATACATCTCACCTAAATTTTCAGCGGTGATTGCCATCGGCGTATTTGTGTAAGCATCGGTTAAAGCTGAAGTCATCGCATCTTCAAGTTCAAAGTTACCCATGCGCATACCATCAAATCTAACTTTTCTGGCTACGTAAGGAATTTGCGACATCTGTTCAACACCACCGGCAAGCACAGCTTGGCCATGCCCCATCAAAATCATTTCAGCAGCGTTAGCGATAGATTGAAAGCCTGAACCACAAAGACGGTTCACGATGTATGCACCACGATCAACAGGTACACCTAATTTAAGGCCCACGTGACGAGCCACATAGGCGGCATCGGCTCCGCTTTGTACAACATTACCAATAATAGTTTGATCAATTTTATCTGCAGAGATACCAGCAGCTTCTAAAGTGGCGCGACCTGCAGCAACAGTTAAATCAGTTGCAGATACGTCTTTTAACCCGCCTCCGAATGATCCAAAGGCTGTTCTTTTTCCTGAAACTAAATAGATGTTTTCATTTTTCATGACGTCTAATACTCCTAGCAGAAATATTAGAACTTAGAATAGATAGCTAGACAATTACCATTTCCATTTAAGCGATACAGCAGACTTTTGTTCGGTATTTGAAACTTGGTGTGACACCACTAAATCATTTCTCTCAGATAATTGCTCTGTCACTTCAGCTTCTGCACGCGCTGCTTTTAAATCGTAGTTAAGAGCGGCATTTACCCAGCCTGTGTATTGGATTTTTGCTAACGCCTGGATGGCTAAAACTTTAAAGTTAAAACGGTGATTCACTTGATTATCATCTTGGTAAACAGCTTCTAAGTTTAATTTTTTCTCGGCTGTTTCTACGGCTTTACCGGCAGCTGAATGACGTAACGGCGAATGTTTCCAATAAAGTGACAAACTGTTATCAGCCATTTTAGTTAAAAATGATTGTGTTGTTTCATCAGCGGCTACTTTATCTGGTAAGATTTCAACGGTAAAAATATCGGCCAGCGACTCAGCGCCAGTCTTTTCAGGGAGCACAAGTTTTTTTGTTTTTGCAACGTTTACCTTAGCTTGGCATAAAGAGCCCAAACTCAGACTTAAGAACACTGTAAAAACTGTTAAAACGGCTTTGATCACCATACTTAGTTCATATACAAGTCTTGGGCCACCTTCAGAGGGCGGTAATGGCACCTATTCGAGCTAATAGGCATATTATGAGACACCCTGTTTAAGCCCTCGACACCTGTAGTAATAAAAATATTTAATAAACATTTGAACCTTTTGGGCCAGTGGGTCGTCTAATGTTCAAAATAACTTAAAGGAGCTTTAGTTATGCCCTCTAATTTTTATAGTTCTATTAAAAAACCAGCTGCATTAGCTGCTTTTGCTCTGATCCTTTCACTCTCAAGCTTCGCACAAGCTGGTAAAAAAGAGATGCCACATGGGTGTAATGAAAAAGAAAAGCAATTCTACGGCTCTCTGAAAAAA
>CAMLRE010000321.1 GCA_946482355.1 uncultured Bdellovibrio sp. | reverse complement strand
GTAATTGCCATAACAATGGTCCTAGTTTTTCTTTTAATTCTAAAATTCCTGAAACTAAAAAATTAGCCACGCCATCTTCGACATCTTTTAAAAGTTTAATATGAGTAACGTAGCGGTGAGCTTTGACTGAAAACATAAAATCGTCCGGTGTTTCTTGATACCACTTTTGAAAACTTTTAGGTTTTTGTAAGACGTAAAAAGTGTTGTTGATTTCTATCGAATTGACCTCGCGGCTGGCGTAATGAAGTTCATTTTTTTGTGACAAGCCTTCAGGATAAAATGTGCCCCGCCAGGGCTCATAAATCCAACCAGAAATTCCTATGCGAGTCTGTTTTTTTGTTTTAGCCATCTTTAGTAAAATTTAGCAATCGCAGTGCCGGGCCCATGCCGATGTCAAAATGTCTGGCCGCTAGGTTGCTATGACACATCTATACGGGGGAACAATGCTTAATTCTAAAACTACTCTAGCTGTAATAGCGTTTATTCTATCTTATAGCCTAACTTCACAGGCTGTGCTTGGTGCCCTTTTGCCAGGTAAACCTCAGCCAACCGCACAGGAAGAAGAAGATCGCCCGTTTTTTGATAATCGTAAGAAAAAACAAAAACCCGCTAAAGATAAACCCGCACCGTCAAAAGTAATTATGCAAAAGCCTAACTATCAAGGTTCGGGTTGCCCGGAAGGAACAGCATCGGTGGCTATGTCAGGTGATAACCGTGCTGTTTCAATAGTTTTTGATAATTTCACCACTGAAGCAGGAACTCAGGCGACAAAACAAACGACTGAAAAAAATTGTCGTTTAATTATTCCGATTGAAGCGCCAAAAGGTTTTCGTATGGCCGTTGCACAAATGGATTATCGCGGGTTTCATGCTTTGCCGGCTAAAGCGCGCGCGAGACTTTTAGCTATTCATCAGATTCGCCATCTAGGGTTAAAAGCTTTAGGTACGCGTGTGAAAAGCCAACAGACTTTCGATGGCCCAATGACTGAAGATTTTTTTATGAGCGCTGTGATAGAAAGTAAACCGCTGCTAAATATCAAATCACCGGTTGGTGGTGCTTTAGGAAAGCCTTTGCATCCATTATTAAATCCGATTCTTAAAACGTGTGGTGGAACATACAACTTAGAAATTGATGTAAGCATTGCGGTTACAAGCAATGCGACAGGCGAACAAGCCATGATTACGCTGGATTCGATTGACGGCCAAGTAAGTGATAAGAATAGCGTTTCTTACCACTTACAATGGGAACAGTGTCAGTAATTTTAAATTAATCTAAGATAATATCACCGCGTTTTGTTTTAACTAAAACGCCAGAGATCGAGTCAGAACCGTAGTCACAGTCATGACCGTTTTTAAGACCGATCTCGATACCTTGATCCATAACTTCAGATAGATCTAACGGGCAGTTGATGTTTTCACGGTAAAAGCTAACTTCTTTAACCATCACACGACACGTCGTCATTGAATCAGTTCTTAATGATTCAACTTTCGCGATGATTTGCGCTTCACCAAGGCACGATGACTGGGCATTAGCAGCTAAAGATAATGATAATAAAGAAAAGATAACGGCAAAAGCTTTCATGGGGGAACCTTTCGTTAAGTTTTCAGAGGTTATACCATGAGTGTGGCTAAATTCAGACTGTCAAAAAATTTGTCAGCTATCTTTTACAGGTTCGTAAATGCAGACGAACAGTTCGGTCTCATCCACCAGCGAATCTTCAGGAAATTGGTGTTTAAAAAGACCTGCGTATTCTGTTTTGAATTTGTCAGGTTTATCTTTAAAACCCATATGTTCGAGCATAATCGGATCGGGTTCACCGTAAGTGGTGATGAAAGCATCAACCAGCTTGGCTTTGCCTTGAATCTCTTTTTCAGTATCGCAAACAAGATAAGTCATACCGACTTCGCTTAAACGTTCGTCGACAAGACCCGGCTGAGCAGATTCTATGCGATCCACGGGCTCACAGCTGACGAATATGCCTCTGTTCAATATATGCATTGCAACTTGATCTAAATAGAGCCCGATTTTCATTCTTATATTGTACAAACTTTCAAAAGAAATTATACCTTTTTTATGCTGAAAGCATAAAGGATTTACCCGTGTCTAAATTCACTCGTGTTGCCATTGCCAATCGTGGAGAAGTTGCCGTTCGAATTATTAAAGCCTGCGAAGAGCTTGGCTTAGAAACTGTGCTTTTACATTCCGAAGCGGATGTAAACTCACGTGCTTATCGTATGGCCACTCATAAGGTTTGTATCGGTCCTGCACCGACGGCCGAAAGTTATTTAAATATCGAAGCTAATATCCAAGGCGCCTTAGCCATGGGAGCCCAAGCGGTTCACCCAGGTTTTGGATTCCTGTCTGAAAACGCACACTTCGCTCAGGCCTGCGAGCAAGCTGGTTTAACATTTATTGGCCCTTCTGCCGAAGCCATTCGTACCCTTGGTGATAAAGTAAGCTGTAAAGCCTTAGCTAAAAAAGCAGGTTTACCGCTAGTTCCTGGTTACGAAGGTGAAGATCAAACTTTAAATACTTTAATGAAAGAAGTTGAAGCGATCGGACTCCCAGTGATCGTGAAAGCTGCTGCCGGCGGTGGTGGCCGTGGTATGAAACTAATTAAACAAATGTCTGAAGCGGCTGAACAAATTGAATCAGCTCAACGTGAAGCTAAATCGGCTTTCGGTTCAGAAGTTGTTTTCTTAGAAAAATATCTAGATCGCGCTAAACATATCGAATTTCAAATTTTCGGTGATAGCACCGGAAAAGTAATGCACTTGTTTGACCGCGAATGTTCAGTGCAACGCCGTCACCAAAAAATTATCGAAGAAGCGACTTCTCCTTCATTAACTGAAGAGCTACGTCGCAAAATGGGTGAAGTGGCTGTCACACTTGGTACTTTAGGAAAGTATAAAGGCGCAGGAACTGTTGAATTTTTATTACAAGACGGAAAATTCTATCTTTTAGAAGTGAACACACGTTTACAAGTAGAACATCCAGTGACTGAAGAAGTGCTGGGTGTTGATTTAGTTAAGATGCAAATTCTAACAGCGCAAAATAAATTCGTGTGGAACGATAACGAAGTTAGAATTCCGCGCGGTCATTCGATTGAATGCCGTATTTACGCTGAAAATTCTTATATGGGTGGAGTTCCTTCAACAGGCTTACTAGGCACAGTTCACTGGCCAGAAGGTCCGCGCCGTCGTTATGAATTCGGTTTTGAAAAAGGTGACACGATCACTTCTTACTATGATCCGATGATTGCTAAAGCGATTGTGTGGGATGAATCACGTCCACGTGCCATTGAAAAAATGATTCGCGTTTTAAAAGATGCGACAGTTTTTGGTGTACACACGAATATTCCATACTTAATTGAAATTTTATCTCACCCTGAATTTGTTGATGGAACGATGACAACTCGTTTTATCGAGAAAAATTTTGCTGAAGGTTTAAAAGCGACTCACAATGAAGACGAGCGCAAAAAATTAAGCCAAGGTATTTATAAAAAATTTATTGCCAGTGGTGCAGGGGCTGATGCGGGTTCGTTAAATGCGCTAACGTCTGGCCAAACAAACTCACCTTGGTTAAGTCACTGGAGAGGTATCTAATGAAATTGATCGATAACGTTCAAGTTGAAAAAGTTGGTCAAACTCTTTGGATTAAATCTGGCGATCAAAC
>CAMLRE010000320.1 GCA_946482355.1 uncultured Bdellovibrio sp. | reverse complement strand
CATCAGTGAATCTTTGGATACCAATTCGATTTTGCGGGCGGTGGCGACAATAACAAATCAGTTTTATTCTGACTGGTTTGTCGTAGACCTTTTTGCGCAACAGGATTTATCTATTGAGCGTGTGATTGTCGCTAGTACTGACAGTCAAAATAATAAATTTATTAAGACTGAATCCACTAAATGGCAAATCAGTGCTGCCGGTAAAGAAGGAACCAGCTACGTTATTCGTACAGGGCATCCAAAGCTTTATACGCAGGTAACACCTGAGCTTTTGCAGCAGATCAATTCACCCGAGATCGAAGACCTAAAGACAAGTGAAATCGCCTCGGTGATGATCGTTCCGCTTAAATATTACGGAAAAATTTTTGGAGCCCTTTCATTTTATTCTACAAAAAGCGACCGCCATTACACGATGTTTGATTTAGATATGGCTTTAGAGTTGGCCAAGCGGATTTCTTTTGCGCTTGAAAATGCACGGCTTTTTTCGAAAGCCAGCGAAGCCAGCCGTGCTAAATCAGTTTTTTTAACTAATATCAGCCATGAAATTCGCACACCGCTAACTGCGATCTTAGGTTTTGCCGAGCTGCTTTCAGAAGATGAATCTATTTCAGAAAAAGCCTCGCAGTATGTTTCAACAATCCGCCGCAACGGAAACCAACTTTTGCGTATTGTGAATGAAGTTTTAGATTTATCAAAACTAGAAACTGATACGTTAGAAACCGTGAAAGCCAGCTTTTCGTTACCGCAGTTGATTGATAGTATTTGTGTGCTTTTATCGATTCGCGCCCAGGAAAAGAATTTGGATTTTACGGTAACGATTGAATCAGCCATGGATGAACATATCATGACTGATAGCTACAGGTTACGCCAGATCGTCATGAACATGATCAGTAACGCGATTAAGTTTACCCATACCGGCTTTGTTCATGTGGATGTGGCTACGCGTGAATATCTTCCGAAAAAATACCGTTTAGAAATTAAAGTCAGCGATTCGGGAATCGGTATGACCGAACAGCAGATTAAAGATCTATTTATGCCTTTTACCCAACTAGACTCTTCAATGACACGCAAATTCGGCGGCACGGGGTTAGGTTTATTCTTGGCGCGACGTATGGCTATTTTATTGGGTGGAAACGTTGAGCTTATCCGCAGTGAACCGGGAAAAGGTTCTGAATTTTTAATCTATGTCGATATCTCTTATGACGAGCTACCGGATCATAAAGAAGTGCGCACAATCGAATATGCCAAAGCCTTAGTAGAAACAAATCCGCAAGAAATCACAGCCGCTACTGAACCTAAAGACGGTGCCAAAGGTAAAATTTTAATCGTTGATGATTCCGAAGATAATCGTGAACTTTTAACGTTTCTTCTTTCAGGGCGTGGCTTAAAAACGCAAACTGCAGAAAACGGGCAGCAAGCGATTGAAAAAGCGCTAACGCAAACTTTTGATGTGATTTTAATGGATATTCAAATGCCTGAAATGGATGGCTTTGAAGCTGTTAAAATTTTACGAGAAAACAACTGCGAAGCAAAAATCGTGGCCGTCACTGCGCACGCGATGCGTGGTGATCGTGAAATCTGTCTGAAAAAAGGTTTTGATGATTATTTAAGTAAACCTATTACACGTGAGTCTGTAACTGCGGTGATTCAGAAGTATTTGTACGAGCCGACATTAGCGCCCGAACTTCACTAAGCGGCGTGTGAATGTGTTCTTCCCAACGAAAAGCAAAAGGGGTTTTTAGCATTTCACCATAGTTAAAACCTTGGTTGACTTCGCGGGTTAGTTTGACCAACTCGCTGGGGCGCTTAAATAAAAAATGAAAGAAAGCCCCGGCCACAATCACCGAAGTAAAAGGGCTACAGCCTTTCACCATAAAGATGGCGTTAAGCTTGGCTTCTTCTTCAACTGTTGTTCCTATATTTAATAGCGCATGCACATAATCATGAATCACACGCTGGCGTTCACGCAGATAAATTTTTTCACTCGCCAAACTCACATCGGGCGCAAAATAGGGTGTTAAACCATAACTTTGCATATGCTTGTAATAAGCCAGGCCAAAACTTCCTTCAGCACAGCTTTTAAGTTTTTCCATATCCAGTGGTTGTGGTGAATATCGTTCAGTAATTAAAAGCTTCGCTTGCGGATCTTCTTTAACGTGTAACACAGCTTCATCAAAAGCTTTTAAGTCAGTCAGCTGGTTGGCTAACTGAATCAGAGTGTTTAACTCATGCGGGCGCAAGAATAAACGTACACCGTAGTACATCGCTTTTAAAACTTTTCCAGGAACACTAAAATACGTCAGCTTCATAAATTGCCGATTTTAAATTTAAGTCAGGAATCATTTTAGTTAAACTTTTGCACGGGCCTACATTAATAAAACGCATTTCTTTTTCAAGAGTTTCAAGTTTTTGAATCGCTTCGCCCCAGCGTAAAGGATGAGTCATGTTTAACATCAACTCACTTTTCATAATATCGGTATTGGTGATCTCATCACACGAGATACATGAAAAAACACGGTTCGTCGGCGTTTGTAACTGAATGTCTTTAACTTCAAAGGCGGCCGCATGCACGTAAGGTGAGATATATCTTGAATGAGCCGGGTAATCTAAAATCTTAACTGTGCGAAATCTTTTTTCTTTCGCGATCATTTGTAATTGTTCAAGCTCTTGATAGCGGCCACCAATATTTAAAAAATTAGGTGTCATCACCGAAACATCTAAACCTAAATTTTGCATTTCGACAATTTCATCTTGAGTAAAAGCTGCTCCTGCAGGTTTTGAAACGCCGACATTAGCACCGATTTTTTCAATACCTTGAAGTTTTTCAGCAAAACGAATGTAGCCCATAATGCAAGTTTCAAAGCTGACAACATGACTGATCACGGCTCTGGCTAAATCACCTAATGAACAACCTAAAGTCCAATCGGGTTTAATGCCTTTATTCATTAAATTTTCAGACACACCCACTTGAATTGCGCAAATAGCAGTTGCGGCTTTACTGATGTTTTCAACCGAATAAATCTCTTGCATGCTGCCTTGAAGGTATTGTTCAAATTTAAATTCGTGGTTAGCTTGCGCTTTAAAAATTTCTTCAACTTGTCTTAATCGCGCCGCCACTTCAGGAACATTTAAATAGCGCAGACGATCTTCAGCTTTGATCAGCCCATTTAAACCTGGAAAAATAAATGCGGTTTTCATACCGAAACGCCCACTAAGTTTGAATTTACCGAAGTTAATTGGCGTGTGGCTTGTTCAAGAGCGTAACTTACACCGATCAATGTTGTTTCAGATGCTAACGCTGACATATGCTGGTGTAAACGTTCAGGGCTAAAATCTGAAAGCGCTGTTAGATCCGGAGTTAAATCGACTTTAAAAGCTTCTTTAGTTTGTCCGGTAATAAACAGAACTGAATCCTCAAGAACTTTGGCACTTTGCGGGCGTGCATTTTTATTTTCATTTTCAGCTAAAGCTAAAATCCAGGTTGTTAAGCGTGAACGGCTTTTCGTGAGTGAATTTTCTAAAGATTTTGTTTCTGAAATAGAAGGATTTAAATTTTTCTCAATCACTTGAATCATGCGGCGGCCTAAAAGCTCACACATTTCAGCTTCGATATTATTAATTTCATCAATATCAAATCGCTCTTCGGCAGATAACGTTTCATAAAACTTACGGCCTAAA
>CAMLRE010000319.1 GCA_946482355.1 uncultured Bdellovibrio sp. | reverse complement strand
TTCTGATTCTTTAACTATCGAATCAGGTGCTACAGACGTAGCTCTAGTTACAGGCGCTACAGCTAACGATTCATCAACTGGCGCTGAAGCTTTAATGATCCGTTCAGCTGGCGATGCTAAATGGGCTTTATCTTTAGGTCATGACGATGTTAGATCTTTCACTCAACGTTCTACTTCAGCGGTTTCTGCTGCTGCTAGAGCTCAGCAAAATCCGATCGAAGTTTCTTACGGTATGAAATCTGGCGACATGGCTTGGGCTGGTACTTTAGTTTACTCTAACTACAACGATAAAGCTGCAGACGAGAAAGAAAGCACAATGGGTTTAAAATTCGGTGCTGCTACTTCTACTTGGGATGCAACAGTTGATTTAGGTTTAACTGACAAATGGGAAGACGCTGCTAACAACGAATTCAAAGGTAAATCAAACGTAGCAGTACGTGGTGGTTTCTGGGTTGCTTCTGACATGTACGCATACGCTGACGTAGCTATGGGTGGTCATGAAGATACAGTTGCTGGAACAGTTGCTTCTGAAATCAAAACAACTGATATCACTGTTGGTGCTATCAACACTGTTAAATCTGAAGGCAATGAATTTTTCTGGGGTGCTGGTTTAACTTCATCTCAATCTAAAGATTCTAAAGGCGCTGAGACTAAAGTAACTGAGTTATCTTTACCTTTAATCATCGGTGTTGAAGCTAACGCTGCTTCTTGGTTAACATTACGTGGATCTGTAACTCAAAACGTTCTTATCCAAAATGAAAAAACTGAGACTTCTACAGCTACTACAGAAGAAGCTGCTCCAGGTGCAAACAGCACTACTTTCGCAGCTGGCGCTGGTTTAAAACTTGGCAAACTTGTTTTAGACGGTTCATTATTAGCTGGAACTCAAGAAGTTAACTCTGCAGACCTTTTAGGTACTGTTGGTTTAACATACGCTTTCTAATTTTAAGTTAGAAAATGTAAAGCTAAAAAGGCTCGGTTACACCGGGCCTTTTTTATTTGTATGAAACATTACTGATTTTGTTTCTAATCGCTTCACCAGCGATTTTTTTATTTCACCTATCTAAAGATACTCTCTGATTTTCACTCGCAGTATGGCGGCCAGATTAGAGCCAAAAAAAAATCCCTGATAGGGATTCCTACCAGGGATTTTAATTTTTTAATTCTTATTTAGAATTTTAAACTATTTAACTTTCTTTTCGTCGTCAGCTTTTGTGTCGTAGTAGTCAGGCATTACGAAGTCAGGAGTGAATGGGTATTTATAACTTCTATACGCTTTCACTTCAGGGCTTCCGGCTTCTAAGTAGATCTTATCCCAGAAAGAAGCTAACAGCGCTGCGGCTCTGGCCATTTGTTCGATTTGTAATTTTTCGAACTTCTTATGACCCTCTTCAGCTGAAGCTCGTTTTGCTGCTGATTTAAGGCTGATTCCTTTTTCTTGTTTGTAAGTTGAAGGAGCCGTTATCGGATCGAGTTTAAAAACTGTTTTAACATCTTTATTTGAAATTTCAGCTAACGCTCTCATTCTTTCAACAACTGAAAGTTTTGCTTTCATGAAGCTTGCGCTTTTCATCGTTTGGCCTTTTTTCACAATACGATCTGTCATGTCTGGTCCGAAGAAAGCCACAGTTTGTTCTTCGTAGTAACTGTGAATACCGCCGTGGTTAGCTTCATAACCATCATAATCAGATGTTGTATGAAACGGTTGAGCGTTATCGCCAACAAAGTGACCCATTAAACCCATGTTCACAATCATTGAGTAAAAATGTTTGTTAAATGGTAATTCATCGTTTTGTTCTTCTTTACTGTTCGCCGGAGTTGGGTTCATTGCCACTTCTTCCGCATCTTTTAGAGCTAAACGGTAAAACTGATCGGCTCTCCACCAGTTAGATCCTAAATCTTGTGGAATAGACTGGATGCGTGAATTGCGCTTATGCATGTTTTCTTTGCCAGTATATTTTTCAACAATGGCTTTATAATCTGTCGGTACATCTTTAATACCGATTCCTAAAATTTCTACATCGATAAAGTGACCAGCATCACCGTGTTTACGAGTATCGGCTGATAAGGATTTCCAGTAGATATCTGGAATATTGCACAGATGACCCATCACGTGTTCTTTATTTAGTAAAAATTCTTTAAGCGGTTTTGCTTGCACTAAGTGAACAGCCGCTTCACAGATCGTGTGGTGACCGCGGTGACCCCACGCTAGGGCATTTTGCGCACTTAAGGCTAAACCCACAACGGTTAACGAAGAAAACAGTTTTAATGACATAAAAAGGACCCTTTCCCTTATTTTTTCAGCAGCTAGTTTGGCTTTGAGGTTCCGGGGCCATCAAGTTATTTTTTTATTAATGCTTACGTGTTGCACAGAGCTGCGATTTCCCTTATAAAATCAAGCGTGAGCGACACTTTAAACACTTTCACATTCAAACCCATTGGCTTTATCAAAAGCGCCTATCCTGATAAGTTCGGAGTTCCTCGCCAATCGGGGCTTGTTAAACAAACAGTGTCTGAGCTTTCGATCTTGCCTGAATGGCAGCCTGAGTTTGCCTTGCAAGGTTTAGAAGAGTATTCGCATGTGTGGGTGACCTGGGTGTTTCACTTAAACACCAACACAAAATATCATCCGAAGATTCATCCACCACGCTTAAAAGGTGAAACAATCGGTGTGTTTGCCACACGTTCTCCGCACAGACCAAACCCATTGGGATTATCTTTAGCCACAGTTGAAAAAATTGAAGGCGGAAAAATTTATTTAGGTGGTTTAGATCTTGTGGACGGAACTCCGATTTTAGATATTAAACCGTACCTTCCGCAGTTTGAATCTTTACCTTCGGCGCGTGGCGGTTGGGCCACAAAAGATGAAAATCAAGTGGCGGCGATTGAAGTTTCTTTTAACGATGAAGCTCGCACTGTTTTAAATCATTGGATGGAACGTTTAGATAATTCTAAATTAGAAGAAACGATCATCGATATTTTAAAACAAGATCCTCGTCCGGTTGTCTACCGGGGTTTTGAAGAGTCCGGTAATTCTCCGTACCGCAGTGACCATGCGTTTCGTTTGTATGACGGAGATATTCATTTTCGTTTTACGGCGCCAACGAAGGCCGAAGTATTTGCGATCAAATTTTTGAGTGAGAAATAACGATGACAGAACTTAACGAACAACATGACATTTTCGTTAAGCACCTAAAAAAATTTGAACCCGTTCTATTGCATTACCGTTATAAATTTAAAAATTCGTTTTATGCAAATCCTTCGGTATTACCTTTAGAGTCGATGTTTTATATTTACGCGCATGCAGAGAAAAATCTAACGATTCAATTTAGTTTTATTATTAACCGTGTTCAGCAACGAAAAATAGAAATCGAATTTCGCATGAACGATGGTGAAATGGGGTTTTTCTTATTGAATGAGTATCAAAAGCGTCACCAGTTAGAACAAAAAATTGAAACAACATTTTCTGATAGCTGCGATTTTGAAACGGCGATGGAAAAGTTTTTCGCTGATTTAAAGCAGGCTTTTGAGACTTACCTGAACGATCAAGTTTCGGGGTTAACGTTTGAGCGCCATAATGATCTTGGACTTGGAAAGCTTGACTAATATTTGACAAAATAATTTATTATTTGCCTAATTGATGCAATGATAGAAATTACTCCAAAGATATATGCAAAATCTTATTTCACGTTC
>CAMLRE010000318.1 GCA_946482355.1 uncultured Bdellovibrio sp. | reverse complement strand
AGAAGTTTTTAATTTCAAACGGCACCTGCGAAAAACGGGGAGTTTGTTTACCTTGAAATTCATTCACTTCAAAAAACATATCCTTCGGGCGGATCCATAAAGTCGCAAGTTCATTCGGGTAAAGACATTCGTAAATCACGTAGTCTTTTAATTCTTCAGAATGTTTAGCTTCGCCAACGTAGCGATAAGGTTTGTTTTTGTAATGCTTAAAATATTTTGAAGGTTTTTTCATGGGAGAAACATTTTAGGCGGCTACGGATTGATTGTCAAAATAGATCATTTTTGCAATATCAGGCGAATCTAAAAATAAACGTATCTTGATATCACGAATTCCATCGGCTAAGCGTAAGTAATTGGTGTAACCTACGATCTGCTGGATCGGTGAAATTTCGTAGTGCCCCATGATTAAATCTTGGTTACGTTCGTTGAGAAGTTTTTTAAGATTAACAATACTTTTGTTGTCTTCAGTCACCACAGAATAAAGACTCATAAGTTCCGGGCCTAAGAACGTAAGCACAGCCACGGTGTCTTTTTCAGTCGTAATTTTAAAGCAAGAGGCGTTGATCTGTTCAATTTTATAATTGAGCTGCAGCATATGTTTAAGCGTGCGCGAATAAATAGAACGGTCTTCAGGATTTAAAAAATTCTCAGGCGCTAAGCAGGGAATAATATTTTTTCCGTAAGTTAATGAAAAACTTTTTAGCCATAAATGATTGTTCTTCATCTCAGTTAAGTACTGATCGGTGTAGAATTTCATTTTTTGTAAATTTAAAATTTCCATCACGACTTGGTCTTTGTCATCGACTCTGCGGCCAAGCTCGGTAATCATCGTGGCGTAAATATAAAGCTGAACATCATCCGATGACATCGTATCAATGCCCCAGTGGCATCCACGGTGACAGTGATTCATCTGCGCTACAAATTCAATTAAGCGTTCGTAACTTAACCCTTGGCTATCGATAGGCGATTTTAATTTTACAAAACCAAAGGCATCGTCGGGATGAAGTTTGTTATCTTCAAGCACTAGCGTAAAATTGTGATTTAATTTTTCAACAACAGCGCAGTTAGCCTGAATAGAAATTTCCGCATCTGAGAAGACGTCTCTAATGTGGGGTAGTATTCGGTGTAAGTATTGATCAGGCATATAGTCTAGGTATCGGACCTTGGGCTTGCGATCTTTAAGCGATTATGAACTTAAGCGTCTCAAAATGGGAACCTGCCGCAGCAATTCTTAAAGTGATGCGGGCCTAAACCTTGCTCTATCTATGGTGCATCTAACTTTAAACGAAAGGACATAATTATGTATAGCAAAGTTAAAATTTTGGGGCGTGCTGTTCATCCGATGTTGGTCAGTTTTCCCATCGTTTTCTACACTGCAGCTTTTGTTTGTTTTTGTTTATTTCAAAATACGACAAATCTTTTTTGGTATCGCGTGACATTTATTGCAAACTTCGCTGGCGTAGTTGCCGCAGCCGTTGCTGCAGTTCCAGGGGCTATCGATTTACTGGCAGGTGTTCCGAAAAATACTGAACCAAGACGCCGCGGTTATTTACATGCAGCCTTAAATGTTGTTTCGCTTATTTTATTTGCCATCAATCTTTATTTAATCTGGGGAACATTTAACATGTCTGTCGCTCCGAATTCAATCAACGCTGTCATTACCGGAATTGGTTTCGGCTTAACAGTTGTTGCCGCTTATCACGGTCATACACTTGTTGCGCACAATAAAGTGGGAGTTGATCTGACACCAGAGCAAGAAAGAATTGAAATCGGACGTCGTCCGTTAACAACGTAAAAGGAGAAATTTATGATCGTCAAAGAATGTATGTCAAATTATGTAGAACTAGGTCGTCCGGATATGTCTTTAAAAGATGTTGCTTGTCTTATGCGTGACGGAGATTTTGGTTTTTTACCCATTCAAGAAAATGACCGTTTAGTTGGTACAGTCACAGATCGCGATATCGCCATTCGTGGTGTAGCTGCCGGTTTAAATCCTGAAACAGCTAAAGTTCGCGACGTTATGTCGCAAAAAGTTTTATACTGTTTCGAAGATCAGTCACTTGAAGAAGTCACACGCAACTTAGGCGATAATCAAGTTCGCCGTTTACCGGTATTAAACCGTGATAAACGTTTAGTGGGAGTGTTATCTTTAGGTGACATTGCTCAATCTGAACTTTCGGCAGATCAGTTTGAAGCTGCAGTTAGTCGTATCTCAAAAAGCACACCTACATCACACTCCGGACGTAATTATCAATAGTTACTAGGACTCAAAAGATGTGTTGGCTAACATGGACGTGGGCCAACTTTTGAGGATATGTTAAGATTTGCTATCTTTTGTCTAGGTTTTGCTGATCAAGACTTTCTGGAATTCTGCGAACGATGTGAAAATAACGTTATGGCAGCAGCAGCACTTACTGATAAGCAGATCGCAGAATTCTTTGAACGTGGATTTATTGTTCTTCCGAAAGTTTTTAATCAACACGATTTAAACCTAATGATTCAGTCGACTGAAAAACTGCTTAAATCAAGCCGCAAATTAAATCTGACAACTCAGCTGCATAACGGTTCAAGTTTCGTTTTTGAAAACCAAGCTTTACACCGTGTGGTTTGGGCAGGGGCTCACGAAAGTGATCTTTTAAATTTCGGTGCCGATCTTAGAATTTTAGAACCTGTAAGCCAGTTATTGCGATCAATCGAAATGGATCAGCTGATTAATCAAATTCATTTTAAAATGCCTGGTGATGATATTGAGTTTGAATGGCATCAAGATAGCCAGCACCGCGGTTACGGCACAGCTGATTGGACAGACGTGAACGGTACGGGCAGTTATGTGCAAACATTGATTGCCATTGATGAAGTCACAGCTGATAAGGGCCCGGTAAGTTTTGTTCCCGGTAGTAATAAATTAGGTCACGTGGGGCTTAATCAAATTTCAGATGTTACTTCGGTGTGTGATATTTCAAAAGCTGAAGAATTACTAATGCAACCAGGTGATATTGTTTTATTTCACCCGTATGTCATTCACGCGAGCACAAAAAACATGTCATCAACTCCAAGACGAGTGTTAATTAATGGTTACTCGTATCCGGGAGCCAATCATAAAAAATACCCTGGCGAAGGCTCAGGGCGCAGACTTAATCTTGATATCTTAAGAAATAAAAAATCGGCCTAAGGCTTACTGTACAATACAGTTCTGGGTTCCAGTTTTATAGCTGTTTGAAAAATGTGTTTCTAGTTGTAAATCTAAATGCAGTTGGCCTGCGTTACATAACGATTTTGTGCCTTCGGCTAAGCGTTTTGTATTTAAGGCAAACTGTGCATAGTCTTTTTCTGTCATCATTGTTTCACGCATGAAAAAATCTTTGGCGTAACTTCCTGTGCTTGAACCAGATAAATACGCGTGAAAGCGTTGTAATTGGTCATAGGTAGATTTTTTCATGTGACGAATGCTTGATAGCATATTTAATTTTTCAGCGATGCCTGTGCGGGCTACGGCTGATTCAACGGCTACGCCGCAGTCGTTATCTTTAAGCATCATACGGCGAACCGGAAAAGCTGTGGTTCCATACTTAGTCATAAATTCTTGTAAGCTTGAATTTAACTCTTCAGCTGAATCCGCTTTTTTTACATCGAGTGATTTAATATCGATTTTGCCATCAGCGCCTTTAACTAAACCGGTCACTTCAAGTTTGTAGGCAATATTATTAAA
>CAMLRE010000317.1 GCA_946482355.1 uncultured Bdellovibrio sp. | reverse complement strand
CCGGAGCTTTAAATAAGCCATAAGCTAAACCTAAAAATCCGATAAACATCGCTGCAAAAATTGCAGTTTTAAGCTGTTGTGGAGCTTCGAATTTATTTAATTTTAATTCATGTGAATGATTCGATGAACCCATTATTTAGTTCCCTTTACCCTGTAAGTGGCGGATGTAGTTAACAACTTGCCATCTGTATTTTTGCGGAATGTGAGCCGCATACGGACCCATCACACCCTGACCCATAGTGATCACGTGGTAGATTTGACCATCAGTCCAACCTTTGATTTTGTCAGAAGTTAATGCTGGTGGTTTTAAAGCCATCGTTTCAGCTACAGATTGTTGTTCACCGCCTTGGCCGTTAGCGCCGTGGCAGATTGAACAGTGAATTGTGTAGTATTTAGTTCCTGTTTTTAAAACTTCTTCAGTGTACTGGCCAGCTAATGGATTTGGATTAGCGGCAGCAGCTACTGCATCAGTGTATTTATAAGGAGTAAAACCTTGTGGCTGTGTGCCTTCTGGTGGAACGCGCATAGCCGCATTGTTTGGAGCACCTTCATCGTACTCTTGGGCTTTTAACGCCGGAGATTCCATCATATCTTGGATTAACTCGATGTTCGTTTGATTGTTACCACCGCGGCAGCTCGAGAAAAACGATACTGCTAAAGAAGCTGCAATCACTGTCATAGAAAGATTAGTTAAACTTCTCATCTTAGTACTCCGCCATTTTCTTGATTTCAACAGCGCCTAAATCTTTTAAAAGTTTTTCTGCGCGATCAGCACTGTAGCCTACGTCATTTTCAGGAATGAAAATCGCAAACTTGTGGCAAGTGATGTCTTTATCGATGATCGGTGGATCAACTCTTGGAATACCAGATAGATAAAAGAAAGCACCTACTGAACTTAAAGCCGCAAATAATACTGTTAATTCGAACATAATAGGTACGAATGCTGGCAATGAAAACATTGGTTTACCACCGATGTTGATCGCCCAGTCTACTGCAGATGTGTAATAAGTTAATGCTAAACCAGCTAATAAACCCACACAGCCCGCAGTAAAAGTTACGTAAGGGATTGGTGAACGTTTAATGCCGCAAGCTTCTTCCATGCCGTGAACCGGATATGGAGTTAAAGCATCAAATTTTGTAAAACCGGCTTCTCTTACACGAGTAGCCGCTTTGATTGTTGTAGCTTCATCAAGAAAAATTCCAGCGATACCGCCGATAGCTCTTTTCTTAGCCATGATTAGTGTCCTTTCCCATGATGTTCATCGTCACGACCAACGTTTAATACCGGTTTAACTTCGGCGATAGAGATCGCAGGTAAAACGCGTAAGTATAATAAGAAAATTGTGAAGAACATACCAAACGATCCAACTAAGATCGCTGTATCGTACATCGACCAAGCGTATTGGCCCCAGTTCGACGGTAAGAAATCACGGTGTAATGAAGTTACAGTAATTACGAAACGCTCAAACCACATACCGATGTTTACGAAGATAGAAACAACGAACATCACTGGGATTGAACGACGGAATTTTTTGAACCAGAAAAGTTGTGGAATCACAACGTTACAGCAGATCATGATCCAGTATGACCAAGCATAAGGACCCATCGCACGGTTCATGAACACATAACGTTCGTAATCATTTCCTGAGTACCAAGCGATTAAGAATTCAGATCCGTAAGCGTAACCTACCATTAAACCTGTCATCATGATGATCTTATTCATAACTTCCATATGATCGATCGTGATGTAGTTTTTAAATTGCGGGAAACCGATACGCACTAACGTCATTAACGTAATAACCATCGCGAAACCCGAGAAGAT
Source organism: uncultured Bdellovibrio sp. (assembly GCA_946482355.1). The sequence goes on along the minus strand of CAMLRE010000317.1, from coordinate 1,896 downwards.
CGCACCCGCAACGAAGTACGGAGGGAAGATCGTCGTGTGCCATCCTGGAAGACCAGAAACCGCGAAGTCGAACGATACGATTGTATGTACCGATAATACTAGCGGAGTTGAAAGACCAGCTAACACTAAGTAGATCATTTCAAAGTGTGACCATTGTTTAGCAGTACCTCTCCAGCCCATTGATAATACGCCGTAGATTTTTTTACGGATCGCATTTTTCGCACGGTCACGAACAGTTGCTAAGTCAGGAATCATACCCACGATCCAAAATACAGAAGACACCGTCGCGTAAGTTGATACGGCGAAAACGTCCCATAATAATGGAGAACGGAAGTTCACCCATAATGGACCACGTTGATTCGGATAAGGGAATAACCAGAAGTCTAACCAAGGACGACCCGTATGGATTAACGGGAAGATACCCGCAGTCGCAACCGCGAATACTGTCATCGCCTCAGCCGAACGAGCTACTGAAGTTCTCCATTTTTGGCGGAATAAGAAAAGAATCGCAGAAATTAGTGTTCCGGCGTGACCGATACCTACCCAGAATACGAATGTGATAATCATCGTACCCCAAGCTACCGGGTGATTCACCCCTAACAAACCGATACCAGTCGAGATAACCATAGCGATTGTCAGGATGTAAAAAATAAATAAACCTTTAGCACTTAAGAATAAGCCCATCCACTCTTTAGATGGAACTCTTTCGATGGGTGCACAGATATCATCTGTTACGTCTTTTAAAGTCTTGTTACCAAGAACAAGCTGATTACGCTTAAGCATGGTCAGCTCCTTTCGGTGCAGTTACCTGATCATTGTTTTTAATTTTAGTTTGATAACGAACTGAAGGTTTCGCGTACCACTCTTCTAATAAAGCGTAAGCGCGCGGCTCAGCTTTGAAAGTTTTAGCAACACGAGAATTTTCATCGTTAAGATCTCCGAATACGATCGCTGTTGTCGGGCAAGCCGCTTCACACGCCGTTTTGATGTCGCCATCTTTTACCGGACGATCTTCTTGTTTAGCTTTGTTCTTACCTTCTTTGATACGTTGAACGCAGAAAGTACATTTCTCCATCACACCACGAGTACGTACACCCACTTCTGGGTTAAGAGCCATGTGCATTGGTTTTTCAATTAATTTTGCGTAATTGAACCAGTTGAAACGACGAACTTTATAAGGACAGTTATTTGAACAGTAACGAGTACCAACACAACGGTTGTAAACTTGTTCATTTAAGCCTTCAGAGCTGTGAGTAACCGCAGCTACCGGACAAACCGTTTCGCACGGAGCATTGTCACAGTGTTGGCACATTACAGGTTGGAATACAGCTTCTGCATTTTCAGGAGTGCCTGTGTAGTATCTGTCGATACGGATCCAGTGCATCTCACGACCTTGCATAACGTATTTTTTACCAACAACCGGAATGTTATTTTCAGATTGGCAGGCTGTCATACATGCAGAACAACCAGTACATACGTTTAGATCAATCGCCATACCCCATTTGTGTCCGTTGTATTGGTGACCAGACCAGATATTCCATGTGTGGTGTCTGTGAATGTTAGCTTCTTTATTTTTTTCAATATCTTTATTCGTTGCAGTTACAACGATTTGACGGCCTTCCATTGAATCGTGACCTTGAGTCGTTACTAATTCAATTTTCTTACCTGTTTTTTTGAATTCAACAGATTGACCAGCAAATACACCAGCAGTTGCTAATGCGAATGCGTTTTGACCGATTCCTTTAGCTACATCACCAGCGTGAGTGCGTCCGTAACCTACAGCGACCGCTACAACTTGGTCATGAAGACCTGGTTGAATGTGTGTTGGTAAAGATAATTTTTTATCGCCAACAGTTAATTCAATCACATCGCCTTCGCGAAGTTTGTTTTCAGCTG
>CAMLRE010000316.1 GCA_946482355.1 uncultured Bdellovibrio sp. | reverse complement strand
TTTAACTGATTTTGATAAATGTTCAGAAAAAAGTTTCATGATTGAAACTAAATCTAAGTTTTGATTTTCGCCAACACCGCCGATAATTCCTGATAAATCAGGAAATTCAACTTTTTGCGATTTCATCTCCCAAGTGTAGCCTTCAAGCTCTGAACCGAAATCGCCGGTGTCTTCTTCTTTAATCGAATCTAAAGGTTGGCCTTTAAATTCACGCTCAAGTTCAACGATTTTACGCTCTAACAGCGCGGCCAGTTGCACTTGAGTTTGCGTTTTTTTAAGACGGTTGTAGGTGCCAGCCCATGAGTTCGTTAAAATAAATAATCCCGAAGCCATGATCATCATAGCTAGAACAACTTCAATTAACGTAAAGGCTTTTTGATTTCTTAATTTCATCTACACCAAAAATGGGCTCAACTATTGGCGATTTAAATCTCGCAATGCTTTCGCGCCATCTATGATATCAGCTTGACCTGTGAGAGGGTTAAAGACAAGTGTCCAGATGTTTTTTTTCGGATCTTGAATTTGTAGGCCTACGGGCTCAATCATGCCCTGCGGGAAGAAATGGATATAAGCTAAGCCTTCAGTGATAACCACATCCTGTGGGCCACTTTCAAGCTGTTTAACGATATAGCCTGGAGGAAGTAGTTTTTCTTTTTTAAGGTAGGTTGTGTCGACCTGAAAAGGTGATGGGGGAGCTTTATCGTCTTCTTTACCGCCGCGCTCACGTTGTTTAGCTAAAAATTCTTTATCAATCAGCGTGTTAGAGGTCGATTTTTCAACCCAAAAACTAGATTGTTTTTCGTCGATTTTAAAAACTAAACGGTAAGTGTTGTTGTAAAGCTTAGCGCGGTTGCGAATTTCTTTAACAGCGATAACGATTTCGCGAAAGACGGTGCGGTTATCAACTTTTTTAAAGTTCATCCGCGATAAAGAAGCAGAAAGGACTCCGCCAATGATCATTATCACGATGATAATTTCGATTAACGAGAAGCCCTTTTCGTTACGGAAAGAGTTCAAATTACTCTTCGCCACCGACAGATTCGTCAGAGTATAAATCTTTATCAAAAGAAGAACCGCCTTGTTTTTTATCGGCGCCTAAAGATGAAAGATTGTAACCGTTACCAGCAGTTGCGTATTGGAAATCAGATCCCCAAGCATCTTTTAAAAGATGTTTTAATTTAGGATTTGATGTCCAGTTTTTGCAGCTAGCATCGTCGTCAGTGATAAACGATAATGAAGTAGGGTATTTGCTGCACTCAGCATAGTACTCATTAAGTTTAGTCGTGATCTCAGTCATTTTCATTTTAGTTTGGTTTACTTGGCCTTTTTTCTGACCATCTTGAATCTTTGGTAACACGATCGCCATGATACCGCCGATGATAACTAATACGATCATGATTTCACCAAGCGAGAAACCTTTTGAATTAGAGATAGTTGAGATTGAGCGTTGAGATTTAAATAAGTTCATGTGGTTTATCCCCCTAATTTAGATGTCATATCGAACATCGGAACAATGATAGATATTACTATGACAAAGATCACAATACCAATCAATAAAGTCATGATTGGATTTAGCAATGTTGTTAAACCGTCAATTTTAGATTTGACCTGAAAATCGTAGGCATCCGCGACTAAGGTCAGCATATTTTCAAGATCACCGGTTTTTTCACCAATGTTTACCATATGAACAACAATTGGTGGAAACTGGTCTGATTTTTTAAGCGGTCCGGCAAGAGATTCACCCTCAGAAATATTGCTTTTAGCTTCGTCAATGGCCATGGCTAAAACGTGGTTATCAACAACGTTTCTAACGATATCCATAGCACTTAACATCGGTACACCACCGGCTAAAAGCGTAGAAAGTGTTCTTGTAAAACGAGAAATCGCGACCATGCGGGTAATTTCACCCACAACCGGAATTTTAAGAATAATCGCATCCCAAGATTTGCGGCCTTCGGTTGAGTTTTTCCAGTTTAAGAAAACTAACACAGTAATAATAATAAAACCGGCAATCCAATACCAGCTTTCAACAAACACTTTTGAAATAGCTGCGATATATTGAGTCATTACCGGTAAAGTCATGTCGGGCATTGAATCAAAGATCGCTAAGATTTCAGGTAAAACTTTTGTAAATAAACCGAACATCACAAGGGTGATCACACACAACATAATAATTGGGTAGGTCATAGCCGACACAACTCTTTGGCGAAGTTCAGCTTGAGCTTCAGTGAATTCAGCTAAACGAAGAAGGATCACATCTAAAGTACCTGACATTTCACCGGCTTCAGCCATTGAAATATAGATTTTATCAAACACCTGCGGGTATTTAGATAAGGCCTTATGCAGCGACTGACCTTCATTGACCATATTCTTACAATCAGCAATCGCTTCAGATAAGACTTGGTTTTCAACTTGTTCAGAAATAGCTGTTAGGGCATCAACAAGTGGAATGTTAGCTTTAATTAACGTGGCTAATTGGCGAGTCATTAAAGATAAATCTTTAACCGGAACTTTTCCCGTTGAACGGATCGTTGATTTTTTAATACCAGCGGCTTTTTTCTTATCTTTGATGTCGACAACAAAGATGCCATCTTTTTTCAACTTGGTGCGCGCCGTTTTTAAATTATCAGAATCAAGTGTTCCTTTAACTGTTTTTCCGTCGCGGCTTAAGCCTTTGTACTCGTATAATGGCATAATTAGATATCAATCTGTGTGTTAGTTAATAGCTCTTCAATAGTTGTGATTCCCGCTAACACCTTTTGAATACCGTGATCACGGAAAGTTTTAAAACCTTTTGAAACCGCTAATTTTTTAATTGTATTACCATCTTTACGTTGCATCACCAGTGAACGGATATCATCTGTCACGGGTAGAAGTTCAGCGATAATCGTACGACCGACGTAACCTTTTTGTCCGCAGTGTTCGCAGCCCATCGCTTTACAGATATTAGCACCTTTTGCTTCAGCAGCAGTGATACCTAAAGTATCTAATTCAAACTGCGAAGGAACGTGCGGCGCTTTACAGTGCGGGCATAATACACGCACTAAACGTTGAGCTAAAATTCCTAAAATAGATGTCGCAATTAAGAAAGGCTCGGCCCCGATATCCATTAAACGGGGAAAGGCACCGGCAGCATCGTTGGCATGGATCGTTGATAACACTAAGTGACCCGTTAATGACGAGTTGATTGCAAGTTCGGCTGTTTCTAAGTCACGAATCTCACCCACCATGATAATGTCTGGATCTTGACGAAGAAACGATCTTAAACCGGCTGCGAATGTTAAACCGATTTTTGCATTCACTTGCACTTGGCCAATCCCGTGAATACGTTGCTCCACCGGATCTTCGATCGTTAAAATATTAATATCTGGTTTATTTAATTTAGATAAACAACCATAAAGTGTTGTCGACTTACCGGAACCGGTTGGACCCGTTACAAGTAAGATGCCGTACGATCTTTCAATCATATCATCTAAAGTATCTAAAAGTTCTTGTGAAAATCCGGCGTGCTGTAATTCACGCACTTGCGAAGATTTATCTTGAAGACGCATGACGATACGTTCACCGAAAGTTGTAGGAACAGTCGATAGACGAATATCGATATCTTTACCGCCGACTTTTAACGGGATACGACCATCTTGAGGTAAACGTTTTTCGGCGATATTTAAATTCGCCATAACTTTAATACGAGAAGTGATCGCGTTTTGAAGCTTCTTAGGTGGTTTAAA
>CAMLRE010000315.1 GCA_946482355.1 uncultured Bdellovibrio sp. | reverse complement strand
CTCTTCCGATCTATTTAACATTCACAGTTGATATTTTAGGTGAAGCCACTCTTTCTGAAAAAGAAGCTTTAGAATATCAAAAACGTTACATCGAATTAATCGAATGGTTAGCTAAAGATGCGGCTAAGTGGGAAGAGATTCCTCTTTTAGACCGCGATGCTGATGGTGCTATTCCTAAAATCAATGTGTCAGTAAAAATGACAGCGGTTTATTCTCAGATTAACGACAAAGCCTGGGATGAATCTAAAACAATGTTGAAAGATCGTCTTCGCCCTATCTTTAAAAAAGGTATGGATCTTGGCGTATTCGTAAACCTTGATATGGAACACTACGGAGTAAAACATTTAACTGTAGAAGTTTTCAAAGAACTAATCTCTGAGCCTGAGTTTGCAAGCTACCGTTTTTTTGGTTGCGTAGTTCAAGCTTACTTACGTGATTCATACGCTGACGTAAAAGACTTAACAGAGTTTGCAAGAAAGCGCGGAACACCGTTTACTATCCGTTTAGTAAAAGGTGCTTACTGGGATTCTGAAACTATCGAAGCCAAACAAAAAAACTGGTCAATTCCGGTTTACTTAAATAAAGCTGAATCAGATGCAAACTACGAAATGTGCGCAAGCTACCTTCTTGAAAACTACAAATTCATTCGCGTAGCACTTGCTTCTCACAACGTTCGTACGATTTCTGCGGCCTTAGTTAAAGCTGAACAACTTGGTTTACCTAAAAACGCTTATGAAATTCAAATGCTTTACGGAATGGCTGAACCAATCAAAAAAGCTTTATCAGACATGGGTTACCGTGTTCGTGAATACGCTCCGGTGGGCGAATTAATTCCGGGTATGGCATACCTTGTTCGTCGTTTATTAGAAAACACTTCAAATGAATCTTGGTTACGTGGAAAATTTGCTGAAGGTAAAACAACAGCTGAATTATTAAAAGATCCAGCAGTTGGTTTAACTCCAACAAATCCAAATCCTGAAACCAAACCAAATGATTTCTACAACGAGCCTTACTTGGATTTCGCTGTTGAAGAAGTTCGTACTGAAACTCAAAAAGCAATTGCTAATTTAAAATCTCAACTACCAGTTAAAATTGAACCGATCATCGGTGGTAAAAAAGTTTCGACTGGTGAATCGTTCAAACGTGTGAACCCTTCTAACAACTCACAAGTTGTGGCTGACGTCACTATGGCTTCTATTGAAACAGCAGAACAAGCTATGCAAAAAGCACAAGAAGGTTTCAAAACTTGGAAGAACGTAGATAGCTTCCGCCGCGCTAAATACTTAGACGACGTCGCTGATTTAATGGTGAAAAATAAATACAAACTTATGGCTCACCAAATCGTTGAAGTAGGTAAACCTTGGGCCGAAGCTGATGCTGACGTGGCTGAGGCGATCGACTTCTTACGTTACTACGCCCGTCACCAACGTGAATTAGCGCGTCCTTTACGTGTTGGTCACGCTCCAGGTGAAGTGAGCCAATACATCTACAAACCTCGCGGTGTTGTGGCTGTTATTTCTCCGTGGAATTTTCCTTTAGCGATTTTAGCAGGACAAGTGGCTGCAGCTTTAGTTACTGGTAATACAGTTGTTATGAAACCTGCTGAGCAGTCTTCACTAGTTGCTCAAGGTCTTTATGATTTATTTAAACAAGCTGGTTTACCAGATGGCGCTTTACAATTCTTACCAGGTTACGGTGAGATCGTGGGCGATTACATCGTGAAACACGCTTATACGACAACTATCGCTTTCACGGGATCTAAAGCAGTCGGTTTATTAATCGCTAAAAACGCAGCCGTTGTTCAACCTGGGCAACAGCACGTAAAACGTTGCATTATCGAAATGGGTGGCAAAAATGCTGTCATCATCGATAGCGATGCGGATTTAGATGAAGCGGTAGATGGCGTATTATACTCAGCGTTTGGTTTTGCAGGTCAAAAATGTTCTGCAGCATCTCGCGTGATCGTATTAGACGAAGTTTACGATAAATTCACTCAACGTTTAGTTGAAGGTGCTAAATCTATCGAGATCTCTTCTGCTGAAAATCCAAAAGGATACTTCGGCCCAGTTGTTGATGAAGAAGCTTACACGCGTTTAAATAATTCAATCGCGCAAGCTTCAGCAAAATATAAAGTGTTATTCAAAGGTGAAACTCCGCAAGGCGGCTTCTTCGTTCCGATCACAATCTTTGGTGATGTGAAAGGTTCTGATGACGTAGCTCAAAATGAATTCTTCGGCCCGATCGTGGCTATGATTCGCGCGAAAGATTTAACTCACGCGCTTGAGATTGCAAATTCAACGGAGTACGCATTAACTGGCGGTATCTTTTCAAGAAGCCCTGCAAACATTGAACGTGTTAAGCATGATCTTGAAGTGGGTAACATGTACATCAACCGTGGTATCACAGGTGCTATGGTTGATCGTCACCCGTTCGGTGGCTACAAAATGTCAGGTATCGGTTCAAAAACCGGCGGCCCTGATTATTTAAAACAATTCACTGAACCAATCGTTGTAACAGAAAACACAATGAGACGTGGTTTTGCTCCAGAAGAAAATCAATAGCTACCACTTACATGCTTACAAAAAAAAAGGGACGGTAACGTCCCTTTTTTTTATTTTCTATCTACCCGACTTTGTCGCGTAAATTTGAATACTCTTCTGGGGACAAGGCGTGTCCCCATTCTTTTAAGATATGCTTTTTTACTCTTTGATCGTACAGATAATACAAACCTAACGTAAAACCAGTGATCGTACCGCCAATGTGTGCTGAGTGCGCCACTGAAGCCTGAATACCGGTGTTATAATAAAGCACTGTAGTAAAATCAGAAATTAAATAAACCGGAAACAATAGAAACGCTGGCAAATAAATAACGCCGTAATAGCCGTTTAACGGAGATAAAAAATAACTCCACTCAATGTTCTTGGTATTGGCCACAACAGCAAGAAACGCCATTAAACCGCAAATAGCACCACTGGCACCAAGCACCGCAATCTCGTTAAATTGGTTCATAAACAAATAGGCTACTCCACCGCCTAAGCCACTTAAGACATAAACAGAATAAACCCAGGTGTGCGGAATATGTTTTTGTAAGACCGTTAAAACTAAATATAAAAAGAATAAATTCATCGCTAAATGAAAAAATCCTGTATGTAAAAACTGATAAGTTAACCAGGCCCATAAAGATGTTGGCGAAGGTGATAACCCAAAAGTGTATTGCGGTGATTTTAAGTACTCTGAACGAAGCTCAGATAAAAACAACTTCGTATCTTCGATTTTAACCTGATCACCTTTAAACGGAAAATTTTGAGCCCTCACCCAAAAACGAGAATCACGAATCATCGCCTGAACATTGCTGGGGTCAAAAGTTTCTAATTCGACCGGATCTAATGTTTGACGATACATTTCAGAAAGTTTTGTGATTTTTTCTTGGTAAACTTCAGGGCGATAGTTTCTTCCCGGATCAGAAAAACCAACCAAGGTAAATAAATAAACAAAGACATTGACCGCAATCATCACCCACACCGGAGTAAGACTTGGCTGAATCTTATGATGATATATATCGCCGGGAAAAATCATAAATCCTCGATCAGCGTTTTAATTTCATCACTGCCTAATAGTGGTTCTTTTTTAATAACTGGTTCAAAATTTGCCGGACGGCGTGCTTTTGGATCACGGAGCTGCGCTCTTGAAGCCAGTGCTTCTTGCTCTTTTGATAAATCATTTAGATTTTCTAAAAG
>CAMLRE010000314.1 GCA_946482355.1 uncultured Bdellovibrio sp. | reverse complement strand
GCGCTACCTATTGTGGCCGGCAGTTTTGATTTTATCGGCTTAAAACTAGCCAATGTTTTTTATAGGGTCGGAGCTTTGGTTTTTGGGGGTGGTCATGTCGTTTTGCCGTTGATTCAAACTTCTGTCGTTGATTCGGGGTGGATAACAAAAGAAGCGTTTATTGCAGGCTACGGGGTCACGCAAGCTGTGCCTGGCCCACTTTTTTCGCTCTCTGCTTATTTAGGTTTTATGTGCGATCAATGGGCGGGAGCACTGATTTCTTTGGTTATGATCTTTTTGCCGTCTTTTTTTCTAGTGATTGGTATTTTACCTTATTGGGAGAAAATTCGTTCATATAGCCAGATGAAAACAGCTCTTGTGGGTGTAAACGCTGTAGTTGTAGGTCTACTATTGGCTGCTCTTTATAATCCCGTTTGGACAGCAGCCATTTTTAATTGGAAAGATTTTCTGTTAGCGCTGGTAGCTTTTTTACTTTTAACTTTTAGAAAAGTTCCAAGCTACCTTATTGTTGCGGTCTTAGCGGCAGTGACGGCTATGCCATTTTATATCTAGAAGTATACGTAGCTTTACGAAATTCCGAATACTGCTAAAACTCTTAAAATAAAAGATTCAGACGACAACAAAACAAAGAAGATAAATACAGAAATAATCCCTATTAAAGTGTAAAGAAGCACGCGACAGAATAGCGAATATTTTTGAAAAAATTTGCTGAATTTAAGATATGTAGCATCACTCAATTTTCTAATTGGAGTAACTAATCCCAATGCAAATAATGTCGAAAAAGTAAGTATACCCAAGCTTAAAAAATCAAATTCAGATGAGTGAATTTGATGAATAAAAAAAGCTGAACCCGTAAGGGCAGGAAGTTGAAAAAATATAAGATTGTCTAGTCCCTTGTCTCTGATTTTTGATTTTCTTTGGTCACCTTGGCTCTTAATCAAATTAAGTAAATACGCGGTAAGATCTATGAACCAAAAAATGCCAAGAAAAATTAGAATGTAGATACAGGCTGCAAGCTTCGGGTTCGAAAAACTATGATGTAGGTTATAGAACCTGCTACTCACAGATTGTCCAAGAGTTAAGTAGACAAAGAACATAACTAAATTAAAGTTTTTATTTTTTTTCGACATAAGCTATTTTCCTAGCGAATTGATTGTTTTAAAGGTTTTGCTGGTGTTGTCCATTTTTCTTGTCTCTGCATCTGTCGTTGCGCTAGTTCTGTCGCAGTCATTACATGGCCGTCGGATTCTTTATTTCCAAAGTTAGTGACTGAATCAATTTTTAATTCAATTTGTTCGGTGGTCAATGGGTTGTTGTATTTATCGAATTGTCTAAAATTAATTGTATTGTAATAGTCGCTAAGTAAATCAACTAGTGAGGTTGATGAAGTGCTTGTGTCATGCAAATCTGCATTTGGAGATTCAGTGGTTTTGTCAGTGGTTAAGCGTTTTTTGTTTTCATCGTCCTCGTTATTTTCATCATTGCTGTTGTCGTCTTTTTTTGAATCTTTCTGTTTGGCAGGGTCTTCGGCGCCATCCTTGCATTTTTCGCGTTCTACTTTTTCGATATCTTCGGTATATTCTTTGTAGCCGACCATGCCAGCGATGCCGCCGACTGTTGCGCCAATAACAGCACCAGGAGGGCCGCCAATGACTGCGCCAACAGTACCGCCTGCACTAGCGCCAGCCCCTAACCCTTGAAGTATAGCCATTTGGACTTTGCCTATATATTGTAAATTGCACAATTTTTTAGAGTAAGAAAGCTGAGACATTTCCGCTTGAATTCTTGAAAATAGGGTGTTGGTACGATTTCCTGCTTTATTTGAGAAAAAAGAAACTTCGCCGGTTCCATCGTTAGATAAATTATAGATACTATCTACGATGAACGCTTCGCCATCGGCAGAGTTTTCTACATCAGTCAGGCCTTTTTCAATTTGGTATTCGTTGTTTTTTAAGTGAAAGTTGCTGTTAATTAAATCCATTTCTTGGTCTGAGAATTTAGTACGTGAATTTAGTCTTTGAAATAGAGTTAAAGCCGGTGCTCCATCACTTAGAAGACTTGCTTGGTTAAATCGCGCCATTGATTCGGGAGCAAAGCGGTTGATGATTGAGGCCGACTCTCTAGCCATTCTTAGATTTCCGACATCGAGAGAAGTCGCTAATAAATGGTGGTTAATTTCGACGATTTTTTGAACTTGGTTTTCGGCTGAACTGATAATAATGGCTTTAAGAATACCTTTATACGAGCGATTACCGCTCCAAAGGTGAATGTTAGCAGCTGTTGCTTGCATGGCATTTTCGATTTCGTCATTAGAATTTAGATTACTGCATTCCTTGGTTAAGCAGTGTTCTGGCTGTATTTCTTTTCTTGTATAAGAGTTGGCTACATTGGCGAGTAACAAAATGGAAATGCATACCGCAACCTTTGAGACTAGTGATTTTTTTGAATTTTTTTCCAGAGCTTTCATATTTCCCTTTAAATTATTTAAGTAACAGTTGTTGATATATTTAGGGGTATGGCAAAGCCAGTGCCGGGTATAAAGGAGCTTAAAGCAAATAAATGAGTTTAAAGCTTAGATTTTCTAAACCTCCGGAATGTTTAGTCTAAAAGTTTAGAAAACCGCTGTTTAAACTTCCTTGATTCCGGATGAAAGCGACTGCTATTTAGTTTTATATATGAAATCAGTCTTAGCTTTAGTTTGTACTAATATTCTGTCTATTCAGTCGTTTGCGGGTAATTGCACTTCTCAAAACCTGATCGGTGAGTGGACAACTAAGACTGAATCAGCCTTAGCACCACATGCGGTTTGCGGTAAGACTGTAAAAAATGAAAAGACTGTTTTTACTTTCGTAACTAAGGCCGGAAAACTTTCTGGCCATGGTGCGAACGTGACGGTCACTGCTTTTCAAAATCAGAAGTCTTGTTCGCCTGTGACTAAAACATTGAAGTACCCCTTTGTTGAATTATACTCTAATGGCACTCTGGGTATCATGTCAGATACTGGGGCTCAGGTTATTTCTGATTGTATTGTAAGTTCTGACCGGTCTAAGTTAAAGCTTGGTAATCATCTGTATCAACGAACAAAGTGATAGCTTTAAGATTTTGCGTGTTAAGTTTTTACTAGTGTACATTAGCTTTCGTTAGGCTAAAAAAGAATGTTGACCCTTGATCAATAGCTGATTCAACCCAAATCTTTCCTCCGTGCAGCTCTATGATTTTTCTACACGTTGCTAGGCCTATGCCTGATCCACTGTGTTTTCCGCTTAGTTTTTTATAAAGAGTGAAAATTTCTTCTTTGTATTTTGGATCAAACCCGATGCCGTTGTCTTTAAGAGCTATAATATAATCGTGATCTTTTTCTTCAAAAGAAATTTGAATGCGCGGAGGATTGTTACTTCTAAATTTAATAGCATTGGCAATAAGGTTTTGAAAAAGTTGAGTTAATAAATCTTTGTCTCCTAGAACGACAGGCAAGTGGGTCGCTTCAATAGAAACCGAACTTTTTGCGATCTCGTCAGCTAAATTCTTTTTGCTTAAATCAAGAACTTCGTTTAAATCGACGGGGACCAATTCTTTTTGTTTTGTCGATAGTTTCGCAAAAGTTAATAAGCTATCGATCAAGCTTCGCATTCTGGCCGAAGCGCCAAGACATAGCTCTATATAGGGAATGTTTTTTTTGTCAGATTCATCTTTTAAAAGATCAAGGTAACTTGTGATTGTGGCTAGTGGCGATTTTAAATCATGGGC